>DIDF01000097.1 GCA_002418005.1 Lactobacillaceae bacterium UBA5807 | reverse complement strand
TCCTTTAGCAAAACGTGGCCAAAAACATGATATTGTTGAATGTGCAGCCAAAGACTGAATATCCAATATTAATTTAAGAGGCTGTTCTTTTGCTATAAAAGTTGCCGCAGAGTCGGTGCAATAACCGGCAATAATCTGAAGAATTAACTGTTTTAAGATACTATAATTACTGTGTTGATGATAGCTCAGCTAGTCAATGAGCCTAAATAGCTTGTCGGCCAAGTTGGTGAACTGAAATTTTGCCATCAGTTCTACACACAATGTTAGCCCACCATCGGAAGATAATTGACCACCCGTATGCGATACTAAAATGTTTTTGTTGAAATTGAATGCCATTTCCTGTAAAGTTTTCAATGTAGAGTCCTCTTCTCTAATGTGGCTTTATTTAGCAATTTAACTATACCAGAGCTGAGGCTCTTTTTGTGTACTTAAAAGGTGAAAATGCAAAATACCCATCAAACGTGTGATGCATGTGTTTGATGGGTATTTTGCATATCTTTGTGAATAAATCAGGTTCAATTTTTATCTCTTTAAGAATAACCTACATTTTTAGAAAAAACAAGTATAAATGCCGACATAGCAAGCAACATAGCAATTAACTATCTATCCTATTTACTAAGAAGAGCTTAAAACTCGCCTCTCAGCACTTATAAAACCTTATTGTTTAATATTTTGAAGACTGTTTTTAAATTAAATAATCTTCATTCTTGCTTGCCAAAAAGCGAACATATGTTTGATTTTTAAAATAAATGATGTTATAACAGACTTATTCTTCCGGAAGAATAATATACGAAAAAGGAAGCGCTTTTAATGGCATCTCAACAAGAAACTAATGCTCGTTATATTTATTCTTACTTTGTGAACAAAGGTTGGACTCCCCAAGCTGTTTGCGGTATGTTGGGTAATATTCAATCTGAATCAGGTATTGTTGCTGATATTTGGGAAAGTGGCGTCGGTCCCGGTTATGGTCTTGTTCAGTGGACACCTTCCAGTAAACTAATTGACTGGTGCAACAGTCAAGGCCTTGACTATCACGATATCGGTGCTCAATGTGCTCGTATTAATTATGAAATGAATAATGGAATTCAGTTTGCACCCTCAATGGCGTACAATATGACTGCTCAACAATTCATTAAAAGCACAGAATCGGCAAATACTCTAGGGCTCGTCTTCCTTGCTAACTACGAGAGGCCTTTAAACCCTAATCAACCTCAACGCGGAACTCAAGCTGAATACTGGTATGGTCTTCTTTCTGGAAATACAACGCCTACCCCTGTTACTCCCACAGAACCTACAAAACCAATAGCTCAAAATACCTACACTGTTCAATCTGGTGATACTTTAAGCGGCATTGCTTTAAAATATGGGGTTACTGTTGCCCAGTTATCTTCTTGGAATAATATTTCCAATCCCAATAAAATTTATGTTGGTCAAACTTTGGTTCTCAAAGCTGGTACCAACAGTGAACAAACCCAACAAAAGAGCTATACTGTACAATCTGGTGACACTTTAAGCGGTATCGCCGCTAAATATGGAGTTTCCGTTTCTCAATTAACCTCTTGGAATGATATTTCTGATCCCAATAAAATTTATATTGGTCAAAAATTAATCTTGTATAGTAATGGCGGTGGTAGTGGGACCGTTGTTTACACTATCAAATCAGGAGACACTCTAAGTGGCATTGCTCAAAATTTTGGGGTTTCGGTATCAAACTTGCAAACTTGGAATAATATTTCGAATGCAAATGAAATCTATGCGGGTCAAACCCTTTTAATTTATAATTCCAATGGTGGTGGTGGCTCTAAAGTTTCTTACACTGTACAATCTGGTGACACTTTAAGCGGTATCGCCGCTAGATTTGGAGTTTCAGTGTCACAATTAAGTTCATGGAATGGAATCTCTGACCCTAATAAAATCTATATTGGACAGGTGCTTTCTGTATACACTTCTGGTTATAGTGGTGGTGGCTCTAAAAGTTATACCATTCAGTCTGGTGACACTTTAAGTAGCATTGCCACTAAATATGGGGTTACTGTTAATCAATTGTCTTCTTGGAACAATATTTCTGACCCCAACAAAATTTACGCAGGTCAAATTATAACTGTCTAATTTCTAGAATGTTAGGATAGATGATAAAAGGGGGGTACAGTTATGAATAAAAAAAAATTAAGGTGGATATATGGTTTGGGGGCCTTAATCGTTATTGTTCTTGCTGCATTTTTTATCATTAAGGCAGTCAATGGTCATCAAAAATCAAATACTTCTAGCAGCTCTGCTAAAGTTGAACAAACAAGTAGTAAAAAAAAGACTATTAAAAGTTCTACTTCTTCTAAAAAAAGTAGTAAAACTTCCTCTAGTTCTGGCGAGATGAGCTCCGCTTCTTCTGCTAGTTCAACAAGCAATTCTACTACAAACAGTCAAAGTAGTTCTACTTCTTCTGTGTCCAGTAGTTCTAGCAGTCAAGCACAAGATACTAGCTCTACTAATCAACAAACAAGTTCTTCTGCACAATCAAGTAGTTCTACCCAACCAGCAGTTGGAACTGTTACTACTCGACCACAAGGTGCTTGGGTAACTACATTTGAACATAACCTATACAATGGTTATAAAGTAACGCCTAAATACTATAAATATTATGGTAATGGACTTTGGGAAGTTTGGGTCAACGAAATTAACACCAATGATTATCCATATGTTACTGTCAATCAATATACTGGTAACTTCCATGGTTAAAAATAAAATTTAACTTAAAAGCCTCTGCAATTAAGTAGAGGTTTTTTTACATACCACTGCTAGTTAACATAACCTACCTTATACCAACAACTAACCATACCAGTGCTTCACGCGCCCTTGTGCATTGACCTAAAATCACAAACTAGCAGCAAGCCTTTAAGTTTCGTTCACACATGGCCACTTTTTCAAAATTACACAATCTATACCACTTACTGCTTCTTTCTCTTTTTTTGTCTCTTTTTTCTCTTGTCTTTAGAATTATCAGACCATAAATAAAATTGCAACATATCAATAATAAAACTTATTAAGTCACCCCACATAATCTCTTCTCGTTTACTCTAATCTAAGGTAACAAGTATCTTTCTTCTTTGCACTTCATTTTTATTTCATGTTATAATGAATTTGCAAAAAGTGAGTAAACAATATATACACCAAAGCCCCTAGCAGTCGCAACCTGCTAAGGGCTTTTTTAGTGGGCTAAATGTCGCCTATTTCATTTTACTTACGGTGTTTCCGTTTTAGCCAGTCCGTAAACCACGCTGTTATCAACGCAACCGCAAGTGGGGCAAAAAGTGAACTAAACATATATACACCTCCCAACCGTTGCAGATTGGATAGGCAACTTTTTCATTATACCTTATTAAATATTTTGCTGTATATCATTTATTTTCAACTTAACCTGAGAGTATAAAATAGTTTGTGTAAATGAATAAAAATCCTATTGAAAAAGGAATCCCTTCCCCGTATGATTAAATCATCTAAATCAAACCAAAACGGAGGGATTCCCCATGGATCAGTTTACCAAA
>DIDF01000067.1 GCA_002418005.1 Lactobacillaceae bacterium UBA5807 | reverse complement strand
TTATAGAATTTGCCATTTAGAATATAAATTTTTTTCTATTTTAATATTCAGAATAATTGTTTTTTTCTTAATTAAAAAAAGTCTCTAGTCTGATAGTTTTCTATTCCCCGCTAAAAATTATCAAATTAAGGGCTTTTTTTCTATACTAGTTTATGTAAAAGAAAAAGTAGCCACGATTTCTGCGTGGTTAATATACATATTAAGCGAGGTGTGTATTCTTGATTAAAAATAGAAAACGACGCTTCTTTGCTAGTTTTTTACTAGCTTTAGGCGGACTAGTTGGTGGCGCGGCTAATTTAGAAAATAACAACTATTTCTTCAACTTCTAACTCACATTTAGCAAAAAAGAACCATAATCTTATGGCTCTTTTCTTTTATCCAGAGCCCCGCGATAAACATAGTAGCGGACTCGAATTTGATAAAACTTATTAGCTTGCTGGTTGTATCTAGACTGCTGATACTCTTTACTAAAAACTAAACCTGGTTGAACCTGCGGGTCCAAACCATCAGTATCAACTAAATATCTTCGTTCGTCAGGCTCTCGAATATTTTGAGACTTAAAAAAATGTTTCACCTTGTAGTAGTCAGGATTGTAATTATCGACATTCTTGGCCAAGTATTTAGCAATGTAGGCCCCTCGGCGGTCCTTATTTACCTTATCAATTTTTTCTATGTAGATATAACCATTACCCCAAAGCCTAGTTAATTTTTTGAAAGTTATGTAGGGAAAATCGAATAAAATGATGTGGTAATGAACGCGTTTTGAATGTGGTTGGATTTCCCACGCGGCTAGATATTTTAATTCAGCACGATAAAAATTTCTTAGGTATCGTCTTAATCGATTAATGAACAACCAAAATAAGTGGTTAGTCTGTTTTAAATTAGCAAATTTAAGTGGCTGATTGAAGGTCAGCGTTAAAAACTTATCTGTATATTCAACCTTATTTCTGTAATGACGATTACTGAAATTAGCATTGACTAAGCGCACAATATACCAGAGCTGTTTTTGAGCTTGGGACCGCTTTTTCTTTAAGCTTTTAATCTTTTCGTCTGGATTTAATTCAGCAAATGTTCGTCTGATAATTAACTTATTTTTTTGCTGATAATTGTAGCCGATTGGTTCATCATAGACCCACATCTCTTGCTTATAGCGGCTACGAATTATCTTAACATTGTGGCCCGCTGGACTACTATTTTCATTCATTAATAGCCTCCTTTGATCGTAAAAGACACTAAAAATATTTATTATTACCCAAAATAAAAACACCTCCGAGTATTTTTTAATTATCTCAGAAATGCTTTTACTGGTCGTTATTAAATTATAAGGTCGGTTCCAGAAGAACCTTTTTATAAATTAATCAACTTACTTTATTCAGAAAAATCCATGACATTCCAAGTCTGACCGTCACTGTCAACAACTGTCGCAATTGCAATCTTGGTGAAACTAGGATACAAAATATTCTTCTTGTGACCCCAATTTGAAGCAGCATCATTGTAGAAGTAATTATCAAAAATTGATTTTGCGGTTTCATAATTGGTCGAAGCGATGTTATCTTGAGCAATATTCTCGCCGTTCCAGCTTAAACCAGCGGCATTTGCCAAATCTTCGGCCGCAATGCTGCCATCGGCATTGTAATGTGAGAAGTTACTCTGAATTTGCTGAACTCTAATCGAAGCAACTTTCGAAAACAAGTTGTTATCTACTGTCAGTGGTTGTGCGCCAGCATTTTGCCGCTGAGTATTCACCATTTGCAGCATATCTGAATCGACAGTATTTTCATCAAATTTTTCAGAAGTCGAAGAACTACTTGTTGGTTGGCTGCTAGAAGAAGGTGAATTAGCTGGTTGACCGTTGTAGGTTGCGGAGATAGTGTGAGTTACCCCATTTCCATCAGTATAGGTAACCGTGGCAGTATTTGTAGGAGCCCCTGGGGTCCCCGTTATGGTTAAAGTTGGCTGATTACTTGAACTGCTTGAAGTACTTTGACTAGAGCTACTGGTTGTAGGCTGCGTATTGGTAGTCCCTGAATTAGTCGATTTGGTTGGCTTGCTGCTGGTGGTCGAAGAAGCGGGTTTTGGTGTATATGCTTTAAGCGATTTGGAATATACCCAGCCTTTAACGCTACCCGAATTGTTCTTCAAGTAATAGTAGTAACCGGATTTGCCTTTTTTATTAATTTTTTCCTTTGATGAAGATTCAAAAACTGTATTTGGGTAGTTATATCCATAATGAGTTTTATGCTTTAAGCTGGTTGATGAATAAAAAACTGCTGAACTCTTTACTTTGTAAGTTCGAGTTGGAAAAGACTGAGAATAATTGTATTTAACCATTTCAGATGCATTTGCTTCACTAGGCTTTACTCCAACTAAACCTGCAAATGAAAGTAACGCAACTGTTGTCCCAACAACTAACTGCCATTTTTTCATAGTATGTACTTCCTTTTTCAATGATTAGTAATTTATGGTTCCCCTTTATTTTATTACTAATTTTGCAACTCAGACCAAATTTTTCTAATTTTTATGCCTATTGGCAACTATGAAGTTAGCCAAATCAATCATGGATTCTTTAGTGATTTAATTGTCCTCTTGAAAAAAATTTTATGAAGATAACAAAAAAGTCACGCATTTAATTGCGCGGCTTTTTCTTTACATCAATATTCATTATTTGACTGCTTTAAAGTGATACATATTCGAACTGAAGTCTTCTTGAGCAAACAAATCATAGAAGCCAGCGTTCATCAATTCATCCCCACCAGCAGTAATCTGATGTTTTTCATCTTGATAAACCTTGTTAGGATCTAACCCAGCCAATTTCAACATATTGAAGTCTGGTTGAGCTTCCGAAAGCAGCTTGAAGGAAAATACTACTGCTTCGGTTTTATCAGGTGAAACAAACATCCAAGCACAGCGATTGTGCTTATTAACATCCACTAACCGAATAAACTTGCCAAACTGAACGGTTGGGCGAATCTGCTTGTACAAAGCGATCTGCCTTTTGACATTCTCTTTATCATCATCGCTCATCTTGGTGAGATCCAGTTCATAGCCGAGATCACCACTCATGGCAACATAACCCCGAGTCTGCAAAGAAGTTGGCCTGCCAGTTTGTTGGTTTGGTGAAACCGAAACGTGTGAAGTCATTGACGAAATTGGGTAAGCCAGCGAGGTGCCATATTGAATCTTCATCCTGGCAACTGCATCAGTGTTATCACTCGCCCATGATTGCGGCATGTAGTACAAGAAACCGGTATCGATTCGCCCGCCGCCACCAGAACAGCCTTCCCACAAAATGTCGGGATATTCTGTTGTGAGTTCTTCTAATAATTTATAAAGCCCTAAGACATATCTGTGGAGGACTTCGCCCTGTCTATCGGCAGGTAATGCTTTTGAATACACATCGGTCAAATGACGGTTCATATCCCATTTGACGTAGTCGATATTACTGCTATCCAAAAGAGCTTTCATTTGCTGATGAATATTTTCGCGAACTTCTTCTCGGCCCATATCCAAAACAAATTGATCACGGGAAGGACTTGGCTGTCTACCCGGAACTCTTAACATATAATCTGGATGATTCCGATACAAATCAGAATCCATGGAAATCATTTCCGGTTCAAACCAAATGCCAAACTTCAAACCGGCTTGGTGAACATAATCAGAGAAGTGTTTTAATCCTTTAGGAAACTTTTTTTGAAAGACTTTCCAATCCCCCAAAGAAGAATCATCGTTATCTCGATGACCAAACCAGCCATCATCGAGGACAAACATTTCAATACCCATATCTTTGGCAGCATCCACGATCGGCTTTAATTTATCTTCTGTGAAGTCCATGAAGGTTGCTTCCCAGTTGTTAACCAAGATTGGGCGCAAAGCATCGCGGAACTTTCCACGGGCCACGTGTTCTCTTAACATACCATGCAAAGTGTTGCTCATATCGTTCAAACCTTTTGAAGAATATGTCAGCAGTACTTCTGGTGCTTGGAAGGAATCCTTTGGTTTAACTTCCCAATCAAACTGATCGTCATTGATTCCGGCAATTATCCGAAATGCGCCATATGGATCTTTTTCAACTTCTTCTTTATGGTTGCCGGAGTATACCAAACTAATGCCCAAAGCATCGCCCTGATTTTCGTTGGTATCTGGATCAACGACCGCAATAAAGTTGTTCATTTGATGACCGGTCGTGCCCCGACGACTTTCAAAACATTTGGTTCCAAAGTTGATGTCTTCACGTTGCATATGGCGTTCATTGGCATGGGAACCAGGAAGTGAAATTACCAGCTTGCTGCCTTGGGGAAGGTCCAACTGCATTGAAGCGAATTTTTCAATATGAATAGAATCGTTGCTATTATTAGTCAGTTCGACTGAACGGGCAATCACGTCGTAATCGGCAAAAATGGTATATCGCAGGTTGAGTTCAACATGACTTAATTGGTCTTCAAGAATGACACTTAAAGTTTGGGCTTCATTATCATTTTCCACATAAGCTGCTGGCAATCCTGCTAACTTTGGCTTGCCGTTAGTAATTGAGTAACTCTTAAATGTGAAGAAAGCACTACGCGTCCCGTCAGCTTGTCTGATGATTGAAGCGGAACTGCGAAAATCACCATCGCCCTTGCTGCTGTATTCTTGAAGCAGAAAATCCAAAGAATAGGTTCGATCAGTGGCATTGGGAATATTATCGGAAAAACCGCGATCTCTTTTCGGATTCTTTAATTCACCATGATAATTGTTGATTCGTTTGCCAAAGTACAAATGACTCAAGAATCCACCGGTTTCCACGCTGAAGACATAAGAAATATCTTGATTATGCAAATGAAATACTTTGTTTTTTTCGTCAAATTCAATTAAATTAGCGGATTTCATGTTTATTCTCCTTTATTCTCTGAATTAAGCGTGATATCCATTATATTCTGCTCATTTGAAACAACCGAAGTTCCTGGGTCAAGTGAAAACTTGAAATCACCGAAATGTTTATAGTTGGTAACAACCACGACAACGGTGTCGTCAAAACCAGCCTTTTTGATTGCCGGGTCCCAGAATTCAATTAATTCATCACCCTTTTTGACCTTTTGGCCTTGGCTAATATAACTTACAAAACCAGTCCCACGCATGGCAACCGTGCCAAAGCCAATATGAATCAATAAAGCAACGCCGTTCTTATCAACCAGGCCAACCGCATGCCGAGTGTTAAATATCTGTTTGATTGTACCGTCAAATGGTGCCAGCACTTTGCCATCAGTTGGCTTAATCGCAAATCCCTTGCCAACTTTTCCAGATGCGAAGGTAGGATCAGAAACATCATTTAAATCAATTAATTGACCAGAAACTGGTGATGGGACTGAAATTACTGATTCTTCAACGGATGCAACTGCTTGCGGTTTGATCTTCTTTCCCCAAGTCTTTTCAAGTTCATCAACAATCTCGGCATGTTTCTTTTCAGTCAAAGTAGACTTTTTCCAAAAGATAGTTAATGCGATTATCAAAAATACAGCTGGGACAGCAAACATCATAATCTTAAATTTAAATTGGCCAGCGGCAGTAATTGAAGCGGCAGTAGCTCCGGAAGTCATCCCGGCCATAACGGCAATTTGGCCGACAACCCCGTTGGAAACGGCGCCACCAAATTTATCAAGTAACGGCCGAAGCGACAAAGTAAGTGATTCATCTCTATGACCTAATTTTAACTGGCCATATTCAACAGAATCAGAAATAATCATCAAAACAACCAAGAAAATAACAGCTTGAGGAACTTGGAACATTTCAGCGGCGAGCAAAACTAAGATAAGTGACCTACCAGCCAAGGCGAATACGACAATTCCGGCCAGCATAATTCCGATACAAGTTGCAAAAACTCTTCGCCGATTGAATTTATCAACTAACTTAGGGAAGATTGAAACTGAAATTAAACTGATAACGATATTAATCATTTGAAAAATTGAGAATGAAGTCGATTTTCCAAGGATAAAAGTAAAGCAGTAAAGAACCAAAGAATTTAAAATGTTAATCCCAATTGCGTAAATTCCGTAAGTTAAGGCAATCCACATTAACTGATCGTTTTTAGCAAGCGTTGAAAAGATTTTTTTAATGCCGACAGTGTTTTCTTTGTTCTTTCTTAAGTCGGATTGAACTTCGTGAGTTCCGAAACCAACGATCCAGGCAGTAACGATTCCGACAATGGCAACCATTAAGCCAAATGCAAACCAACCACGAGAATCACCGGTACCGCCTGCCTTATTTAATGAGAAAAACAATACCAAAGGCATAACGATAACCCCAACCAGGCCACCGCCTAAAGTGGAACCAACTCTGGCTGACGAGGCAGTTCTTTCACGTTCCTTTGAACTAAATGAAAGAGCAGGAATCATTGACCAAAATGCGACATCCTTGAATGAGTAGAAAATGTCCATGGTGATATATAAAATAGCAAAAATAAATAAATATAAGAATGGATGGGTATAGTTAAGACCACCAAGATCCGTAAATAAAATCAAGATGATAATTGAAGTAACGGTACCACCAACAACAACCCAAGGCTTGAACTGCCCAAATCTGGTCTTAGTTCGATCAATCCAGTTACCAATAAACGGATCAATGAATAGTTCAACCAGTCGCAGACCCATAATGATTAACGTGATATAAGAAATCATTCGGTTATCTTGAGCTTTGCTGCCGGCGCTGAACAAGTGGGTAGTGACAAACATAATCAAATATGTTGAAAGTGCCCCATAGAACATATCATGGCCAAACGCGCCACAGGCATAAGAAACTCTTGAGATAATCCGTTTAACTGGGCTTTGATCATCCGGTCAAACTGGTTCTTTTACAGTATCCATATTTTCACCCCTAAATTATTATATTTGTAAGCAAAGACGTTTGTTTACTTTTATATATGTTTTTGTTTATTTGTTTACCTATATTGTAAACGCTTTCTTAAATTTGGCAAATAAAAAATAAAAAAGACTGGGAATTATTTTTCCCAGTCCTACGCCAAATCAATCGTAAATTTTATTGTTAAAATCGAACATCGTAAATTAGAGTTCCATTTAGCTGTTGATTAAAACTACAAGCTTTCTCGAACCACCAAGGTCGAATTAATCGTGACTTGTAATGCTGCCTTGCGATTATCCACAACTCGCTCCCGAACTAAATTAATGGCTTCTTTGCCCATTTCTTCAGCAGCTGGCCGAACAGTTGTTAAAGCCGGATATAGGTACTTAACCATATCGATATCATCAAAAGAGACAACCGCAATATCATTAGGAATTGAATAACCAGCTTCTTGGACCGCTCGATAAACACCAATTGCCTGTGGGTCACTGGCAACTAATATCGCAGATGGCTTTTCTTTGGCCAATACTTGTTTGGTAGCCTTCATCGCGCCTTCTGTCCGCCAATCTGTGATCTGAGCATTAGAATATTTTTGCAAATCATTTAATTTCATCCAGTCAAGATACGCTTGTTCACGGGAATCTAGTGATGATCCCTTAACATGACCCTTTTCATCAACCATATCTACTGCGCCGCCAATAAAGGCAATATTTTGATACCCCTTGTCTTTCATCAAATCAAGCACCCGCCTAGTTTGATAACCAAAATCGTTTCGGATAACATCACAGCCATCAAAATAACGGGGATCATTAATTATTACGATATTCTGATTATATTTATGGATTCGATCAACGCCTTCTTTAGTCATCGTTCCAATCACGATTACTGCCCCAAAGGTGGCTAATTCTTTAAAATCATAATCAGGACTGGGGAGGTGAATTTCTTTAGCGATGGTCATTCCCCAAATCGCGGCCTGCTTTTCAATGCCAATCTTAATCGTACTAAAATATGGGTCCCGAGTTTCGGCATCAATGGTCAAACAATTAATAATTACGATATGAAGCTTTTGGACATTGTCTTTGGAAACGTTATTAGAAAGCGAATAGTTCAGCCTTTCAGCAATATCCAAAACCCTTTTTTTAGTTTCGTCAGAAACCGAAAAAGTTTCATCGTGATTTAAAATTCGCGAAACCGTGGCCTTGGATACTCCAGAAAGTTTTGCGATACTGCGAATACTAGCCATATTGTTTACCTCGTTTACTTAACTAATAAACATTATACAACGATCTTCAAAATTATTTTAAAAATAAAGAACTGGCTTGATGAAAAATTATTATCAGACCAGCTCTTTTATGGTAAATTGTTCTTTTTATTTATGCTGAAAAAATCTATTTGCAAGTTAAACTTTCATTTATAATCAAATGGCTTATTACTAATCTTAGAAAAGGAATAATTGTTTCCTTTAAACTTTAAGGTATTCCCATTAACAGTAAAAGAAAGAGTTTCCTTATCGCCACTCATTGCACCAACTTGTTTGACTTCATAAACTCCATTCGAGAAAATGTACTGAGCATTTTTGCCGCCGCCATCTCCTGCGCCATTATTAACATAATGCACTTGATCATCACCAAAAGAAACGTAATCTTTCCCATGTTTCCAAGTCCCAATAGCCGCCGAAGGTACTCCTTTTTGCCAACCTGTGCTTGTAGTGGTAGCTTGGCTAGAAGAGCTATTGCTCTTATACCAAGTAATAGCTTTAGGGGATCCATTAATAAACATCTTGTTTCCATCAATGGTTATGGTTGGGTTCCAACCACTAGGTTGATGATTACTTCTGTACCAGGTTACATAAAAACGGTCACCAACTGTTTTATCAACGTGATAAAAGCCCGAGTTATTGGCTTGCTTGCCATCTTTTGTTGAAGAATACAGTGAGAAACTACCATCACTGCGAATAATAAAGGTTCCATTATTGCTTGGATCTTTCCAAGTGCCTTGGATAGCCGATGGATCAAGGTTAGATTGAGAATTAGAAGTCGAAGTGCTTTGAGAACCACCAGCAGCACTGATTAATTGATTCAACTGGCTGCCATTTAATAAGATAACTGACCAAGAAGACTGGGATTGACCAGAAGAATCAGCCATTGAAATATTGTATTTTCCTGGCAGTAATGAATTTATTTTATAACCATCACTAGTTGAAACACTCTTTAAGTTTCCAACCCTGGGGTCAGAAAAAGTTGCTCCAGTTGCATTAGTCTTAACGGAAATTGAGAATGGCTCAGCTTCTAAAACATATTTGGGATATAAAAAGATTCTGCCATTTTCAACAACATGAAAAGGACTTTTTATTGAATCAGTGCGGACAAGTTGAGAAATCGTATTTTGGTACTTAGAGGAACTATTATACAGAGCAACAAGCGGTTTCACCTGGGTAGCAGAAACTTTTTGCCCATTTGGTTCATAAATTACATTTGTTAAATTAGCTAAATTTGTACTAGTAACCTCATTAGCTAAACGATTAATTTGATTGGATTTGGCAAATTACAAGTTTA
>DIDF01000072.1 GCA_002418005.1 Lactobacillaceae bacterium UBA5807 | reverse complement strand
ACCGAATTATCTGCACTTGCTTGGACTTTAGTTTGGGAAAAATCAGCTGCGGCCCCGATTCCAAAAGTGATCACCGTAATTGCACTATAAAGCCAGCGTTTGCCGGCCTTATACATTTTGTAATGCTGCTTTGTATTAATAATTTGATCTTTTAGTTTTTTATTACTTTTTGACATGGCCAAAACCTCCATGTTCTTTTTTTCTTACAAACAAATCTGAAGAAATTAACCTTAAATGCCATTCTGTGTTTGACTCGCGGGACATTTATAAGTATTAGGAGAAATTTGGCGGTGGCCTTTTTAAAAGTTCTGCAGACACAACAAAACTTAGTCCCCAGATCTCTTGAGCACTAAGTTTTCACGTGTGTAAGCTATTTAATTCATCTTCGATATTTGTTGATTATTTTATCACCCTTTTTTCAAAAGGCTAATAAAATGACCTAAAAAATTAAATTTGCAAATTTGTGCATTTTAATAAAGGGCGTGGTACTTTTTAGCTAAGAAAGCGCTTAACTAGGGAGTGAATATCATGCTATACTTCGTAAATTTTAATATGCCAGTCAATAAATCGGGCATTGAGCATGCTCAACTTAAGCGGATTAGATTATTTAAAAATCACCAGGTACCCGCCAAAATTGTTACTCGCGATTATGATCCCCAACTTCACTACAATCAAATAATCTCCAAATCTGGGCTGGATGACGATGACCTGCTCAATGAATTTGATTACTTTCAAAATGCTACTCACGTCAAGCAACGGCCAATTTCCCCAAAAGACATCAAAATTCCTCAAAACTTCCAAGTAAATCTAAAAAGTAAGTGGAATGGCGCCAATAACTATTTTGAGCTTTACCAAAACAACAAAATCAAAATGAGAATTGCTTTATTTTTCAATACCAAACAGGTTTCTGCGGTTCATTATTTTGACCATTTTGAAAACCTTTATCGTGTGGACGATTACGACCGCAGAGGTTTTCGATCAAGAGAAGAATTTTACACGCCAGATAACAAAATCAATATGGAACAATACCTCCGCCCAGATGGATCGGTGGCAATCCAAGTTTTTCACCGATTTGACCGAATGACCAAATTAAAAGTTTCCCAGTACCGCCTAGTAAAATTTCGCGGTAAAGATTATGAATTTAATACAATATCAGAACTGTTAAGATTTTGTCTGGATGATTTAGCCAAGAATGATCCTCAAGTCAGTATCTTCGTGTCCGACAGAACCCTGGTTGACGACTGGGCAATTATGAATATGCACCAAAAATCCTATAAAGTCCTTCACCTTCATAACTCTCAAACTAACGATGCAAATGATCCAATGCATTCAGGACTTAATTATAATTACGAACTTTCTTTAAATAATTTGGATAAGTGGAACGCAATCATAACTTCAACGCGAAAACAGGCAAATGATGTTGCCAAAAGATTCAAACCACAAATTCCAATATTTATTATTCCAGTCGGGATTGTTCCAGAACATGTACTAAACGAACCACGAATCCCGATGGAGCAAAGAACTGCTGGCAAAGTCATTGCGGTAGCTAGAATTTCTAACGAAAAGCGCCTTGACGATCTTATTAGAGCGATTGGGCAAGCTAGAGAATCAGTTCCAAAGATTTCACTAGACATCTATGGATATGAAAATTCTGAGGATAACTATTCAGAACCCAAAAAAGTAAAAAAGGTGATTCAGAAACTGGGCCTCCAAGATATTGTGAAATTAAAAGGCTACACCAACAACCTCGTTCCAATTTATCAGTCAGCTCAAATTTTTGGCCTTACTAGTAGGATGGAAGGCTTCGATCTCGCTTTGATGGAAGCAATCTCTCATGGCGTCGTTGGCGAAGTTTACGACGTTAATTACGGGCCCAATAGTATTATTAAAGACGGCGTCAACGGCAACATTATTGAGCTACGGAACTGGCACAAAATGGCTAACCAATTTGTCAAACTATTCGAAAATCCAAATTTGCTTCAAAAATTAAGCAGTGGTGCTTACGCTTCTGCGAAAGAATATTCACCTGAAAACATTTGGGCAACCTGGATCAATTTAATTCAAGATGCTAACCGGAAAAATCAAGGTAATTAGGGGGGGTGAAAATATGTACTATCTATTAACTAAGAGCTTGGGGGAAGAGAATATTGAAACCAACGAAAATATCAAGCAGCAGTTGCAGGTTTTTAAAACTTACGGCAAAAGAGTCAAAATTTTGACCAGAGATTTTGATCGCTTTTTGGATTCTCGAATTCAATCTCTAAAGATTGACAATAATGATGTTATCAACATGTTTGACTTTTTTCAAAATACACTAAACTTTAAATCTCTAAAAATCACGATTCATGAAGTCCCAGAAATTTCTCCTCGAGAATACGAAATCATCCCCCATGGTCCAAATTACCAAGAATTAAGACAGGGTGGCCGCCTCATCGCTCACGCTCAAGTCATGCCCGCAACTTATGGTCAAGTAAATTACATTCAATATTTTGATGAATTTGGCAACCCGACTGCCACTCAAAACTATGATATCCGCGGGTTTAAAACAACCGAAGAATACTTTCACCCAAATGGCAGCCAGGCTTACACCTTTTGGTTTGATGATAAAGGCAATAGAAAAATCATTCTGGACTACATGAATAACCCCAAACAAAAAGTCGTCCCTGTCGACTTTCATCTAGAAGATTACAACGGAAATGATTATGAATTTGAAAGCATCAACGAAATGTTTACCTTCTTTTTGGATGAAGTAATTAAGAATGATCAAGAAGCTAACATTGTCGTAAATAATCCCGAAGAACTGGCCGCAGCAGTTTCCTTGATGAAAGGTAAAGCCAATATTTCATTAAAATATCAACATTTAAATAATCGCAAAGAAATCATCCAGGACTTAAGAATTCAACAGTTTAACCAGATTATTGTCAACACCAATCAGCAAAAAACAATCCTAAAAAATGATACAGGATATTCTCAAATTAATTATGTCCCTGATATGAGTTTAACTAATTCGCAAATGCACCATAATTCTCTTGCACTTTCAAAAAGGCCAGGAAATCAGGTGGTGGCCATTATTGATTTTAACGAAAAAAACACCTTTGAATCTATTCTTTTAGCTTGCCAGGAGGTTCGAAAAAACATTTCTGACGCCACCATTTTGCTTTGCAGTAAACCAGATCCAAAAGTTGACCTAGTGGAAATTTTCAAAAAAATTAACAGTAAAAATCTCCAAAAAATCGTGAATGTTGCCATAGATTTTCAAGGTATTCAAAAAGGGATCGAAAATTCAAAAATCATCATGTACCTTTCCAAATTTGCCGGAACCCCAACTACTCTTTTGAATAACTTCAAGCAAAGAATCCCGGCAATTGCAACAACTCAAAGCGACCTTGCTGAGTTGATAAAAAAATATCAAATTGGGCCAGTTGTTGAAAACAATTATAAAGATTTGAGCAATATAATCACGGAAGTTCTGACAAATCGGAACATTCAAAAACAGTATATGGTCGATTGCAAATCTACTCCGAATTTTTTGACAAATTAGTCAGCATCACTTGGTAAGGTGTTTGCCAGTTACGTACCTTAAGGGGGCGTTGGTTAATTTCGAGTAACGTCGTTGTTAAATCTTGAGCACTACTGTGCTCAAAACAAGTCCCCTCAGGGTAAAAATAACGTAAGTTCCGACTGAATCGTT
>DIDF01000003.1:1569-7970 GCA_002418005.1 Lactobacillaceae bacterium UBA5807 | reverse complement strand
AGCAGATAATCAGTCGATTGGAGCTATTAAAAAATTGCTTTTAGTAGACGAGGCGGTGATTTAAAAGTGACAAAAAAGCAAGTCTATATTGTTGTCAGAACACTTGTCAAAAATGGGGGATTATCTAAGTATGTCATTGATATGTACACGACAATGGCAAAAATCTCACCAAATATTGAATTACACCTAGTATTGCAAAACCGCCATAATGATTATCGTGATCTCTTGGCAGAATGCGGTATCCATGTTCACTATATAACGTCAATCCAAGCGTCACTACTTCAGTATGTGAAGGAGTGGCACAACCTCTTTGAGAGTCACCAGATTGATATAATTCACTTTCAAATTGACAATTTGGTTTTATTTTATCCAATTATGTTAGCGAAGAAGATGCATGTTCCAAGAATAATTATCCAATCTCATAATTCTTGGAATGATGCTGTTGCTAAGAATCCGATTAAGCGATGGTTACATAGTTATGGCAAACGACGGGTAGGTAAATGGGCAACTGATTTGTATGCGGTATCTAAAGAAGCTGCTAAGTGGCTCTATGATGAATCAGTATTAAACCGAGTTCAGGTGATTCAAAATCCGGTAACTGTGGACAAGTTTAAGTATTCTAATCGGCTCCGGCTTCAATTACGTCAACAACTTAGTCTCAACGATAATGTGGTTTATGGCCATGTAGGTAGGTTTGAAATTCAGAAGAATCATCGTTTTTTACTTAAGGTGTTTAAGGCCATTTTGGAACGGCAGCCAGAGGCGCGTTTGTTATTAATCGGTACGGGTTCATTAAAGCCTATGATAGAATCACAGATTGCTGACTATGGTTTAACTGGAAAGGTCTTGTTGTTGGGAAGGCGAGAAGATATTGCTAATTTAATGAATGCGATGGATTGTATTATTTTCCCCTCACTGTATGAAGGATTTCCTATTACGTTGATTGAGGGTCAAGCTACGGGAGTACCAATCATCTGTGCAGATACGATTGCTTCTAGCATTGCATTCTTACCGACGACAAAACAATTATCATTGAATCAGCCAGTAGATGTTTGGGCTGACTTGGCGGTTAAAGAAGCGGCAGAGCCACTTGGCAATCGGTTCAGGGGCAATGAAATTGCTCTTGATGCGGGTTATGATCTTAAAACACAAGTAGAAAAAATGGCAGCACGATATGAGCAACAATAATGCGTAGTAAGGTTGAATTTCATGATTAATGCAATTTTAAAGCAACTAGAATCGACACGGGCGTTTGGAGTCACATTTGAGATTAAAAAAATTAAAGTAGGCTTGTATAAGGTATTATATCGGAAAGGGATATTGAAGTCTGAAGTGGCATTAAAGCATGCTTTCGATATAAAAAATGACGCTATATTAGCATATCTACGGAAAAGGTACGCTCATGTTATCCAGAAATATCAACAGTTAGACCCTAAAAAAATTGCTGGTAATATAATAAACAATCGAATAATTTGGACTTGTTGGTTTCAGGGTGAAGAAAATGCACCAGAAATTGTAAAGCGGAGTATTGCCAGTATTAAACGTCATTCTGGTGATGCTAAAGTTGTTGTTATTACGTTTAAGAATTTAAATCATTTTATTTCAATTCCAGATGTTATTCAGACCAAATGGCAGCAAGGTATTATTTCCAATACGTTATTTTCCGACTATTTAAGGTTCAAAATCCTTAATCAATATGGTGGTCTCTGGCTGGATGCCACTTGTTATTGTGTGAAACCCATCCCAGAAGAGGTATTCTCAAGTCCGACCTATGCTCCTAGAAATATTACAGATTTTATCTATAAGGGTGTGGGTAGCTATCAATTTTTCAAGTTAAATGAATGGACGAGTTACTGTGTAGCTGGACAATTAAATTCCGTCTTTATTTCGGCAACATTGGATATCCTTGAAGATTATATGAAACATGAAACAAGTTTGATTGCTTATTTATTAATTTTCTATATTGCCTATATTGCCTATATTGTGAGAACAGATATTCCAATAGCGTCAGCTGAATATAAAAAAATTCCAGAAAATAACAAAAGTACTGAGATGCTGGGACTATATCTCAATTTAGATGCTCAGTCTTCAATTGTAAAACAAGCGTTGGCAGATGGAACTACTTGGTTTTTAAAACTTTCATATCAGAGGCACTTGTCTAATAAGCCTAATACTGTGTTTAACAACTTAATAGTGAAAGGGTAAAACAATCGCATATGAATATCGCAATAGTCGTTACTTTCAATAAACTTCAATTATTAAAAGTCTGTTTAAACGCTATCTTAAATCAGACTGCTCAAATAGATAAAGTTGTAGTGGTGGATAATAATAGTCGACAAGATACCGTGGATTATCTTGAAAATATCGTAGACAATAGAGTAGATGTGAATTATCTTAAACAGAATATCGGTGGTGCTGGCGGCTTTAATATTGGTATGAAGCGGGCAATGTCTTTTAATCCTGAGTTGTTATGGATTATGGATGATGACACAGAACCCTGTCCCACAGCATTTGAAGAAATTTTAAAGGCTAAAGCTAAATTAAAAGAACCATTTGGTTTTATTGGTAGCAATGTGAGATGGGTTGACGGATCTGCTTGTGCCATGAATGTTCCGGCTGTTAGCGAGGTATGGAATAATTTAACGAGTCAACATCTTGTTCAAGTGAAATCCTGCTCATTCGTATCGGTTTGCGTGAACGCTGTTGCTGTCAAGCAGCTTGGGTATCCAATAGCTGACTTCTTTATTTGGGGTGATGATGTTGAATATACCAATAGGCTTTCAAAGATGTTTAAAAGTTATGTGGCTTTAGATAGTTTGGCCATTCATCACATGTCTGAGAACAAAGGCGTAGATATTCTTCATGAATCACCTGATAGAATACCACGGTATTATTTTGATATTAGAAACAAATTTTATATTGCTAAAAAGAAGGGCTTTTCGGCAATTATTAAATATTTGGTCAAAACTTTTGCTCTGCTGCTACGGGTTGTGTTTACGTCTAATTTCAAATGGATTAAGGCTCGTACAATTTTGAAGGGATTCTTTGTGGGCATCATCTTTAACCCTAAAGTTGAATATTATTCTGCAGAAGGTACCAATCATCCAAAATAATTATATGGCTAATACTTTATGAGAAATGGATCGAATTGTATTAGTTGGTTAGTCCATTTATAGAAAGATTTAAAATGAATTATAGCTTGAGCGCGGAAGAGCATCAAATAAAGTTATCGGCTAGCATGATATATATGTTGGGATTAATTATTTGGCAGATTAGTCGTATTTTAAACATTACACTTTTAAGTACAATTAATCATACGTTTCATGTACTATCGAATGGTGTTAGAATAGGCAGTACTGTTTTTAGTTGGTGAAGGAGAGTTACATGACGAGGTCGTTCGATTAGTAACGCAGTTGGATTTGTCATCTCAAATCGTCTTTCTGGGGATTAGACATGATGTTTCTGAATTGATGCAAATGAGCGATGCTTTCCTTTTTCCATCATATTTAGTAACGAAAAATTATGATCGGACAGAATTAGCACATCAAGTTGAAATGGCAGGTTATGGCATTGAAACAACGGTAGCTCAAATGAGCGCTATTTATAATAGTTAAGTATAAAGAGGAGTATGTGCATGTATAAAGTGATTATTGACTTGAGGACGACAGATAGGGACGATACTGCGCAATATAAAGCAAAAAATGATATTGCTGATGTTTTGGTATCTACAGGATTTCATTGTATTCCCTATTATTTCTATGAATCTGAACTCAAAAAGCTACTGTCTGTATACAAATTCATTTATCAACTTAGTAAGCTTCACAGTGGGTACTTGTTTTATCAATTTCCGCTAGGGAGCAAGCAGGTTGATAAATTAGTTTTATCTCAATTGACTCAGAATAAGAAGATTAAAAAAATTGCGATTATCCATGATCTGGAATCCTTACGATATTTTACTGTGCAGCATGGGTTTCAGGGGACTGAACTAGCATTATTACAAAAGTTTGATGGCCTGATTGTTCATAATAATGTGATGAAGAAGCTATTGCAAGATGCCGGAATTAGGCTACCAATTGTTAGTCTTCAGATTTTTGATTACTTATCTCGTAATCCCATTGTAGTACCAACAGAGGCATTATGCATTGCTTTTGCTGGTAATTTGGGAAAGTCTACTTTTTTAGGGCAGTTGGCAGTTAAAACGCAATTTAATGCGTATGGCCCTAACGAGTTGAAGGAATACCCTAACAATATCTCGTATAAAGGCGCATTTACACCGGACGAATTAATTGGTAAAATGAATGAAAGTTTTGGTCTCATCTGGGATGGTGATCGGACTGATACTTGTGCTGGCGTTTATGGTAATTATGAAAAATTTAATAGCCCACATAAATTATCGCTGTACTTAGCAACGGGGATGCCGGTAATTGTTTGGAAAGAATCAACGATTAGTGAGTTTGTTACGAAAAATAATCTTGGATTAGTTGTTGAATCTTTAAACGAGATTGATGCTATTCTAGCAAAAATTTCAATGGAGCGTTATGCCGAGATAAAAGCAAATGCAGTCGCTATGTCTAAGAAGGTTAGAAGTGGCTACTTTATTAAGAGGGCTAGTCGAAGTATCATAGATGCTCTAAAAAACAGCGCTAAGGGGTAAATCAGTATGAGTAGTTTGATCAATTCGGACAAATATGTGATTCATTTAAAAAAATTTGGATTTATTAACTATGTATTAGCTTGTTTTTTATTTCTATCAGCTAGCACAGTGTATTTTCAAAATGATCAACTATATCGCAAGTTGTTATCAGCCTTTTTATTTGTGTTGTGTATAATCTTTTTCTACTCTATAACTAACTTGATCCGAAACAAGGAAATAAATTATCGATATATCCTTGCGTTGTTAGTATATTATTCTGTTATAATAATTGTTTTCTTAAGAAACATTTTAGGAAATTCTAGGTTATTAGTGAATGTCATAACGTATATATTTTTTCCTTTCATTATATTTAATTGGTTATATTATCAATTTAAAAGGCAACGTTCAGTTGATTTGTTTGTTGCTTTTAAAAATATCGTCGTTACCTATGCTATAGTTTCTCTAATACTTTATTTTATAGTCATGTTTTTTCATATAAATTCGAATATCACTATTGAAATCAATTGGGGGCAGAAAAGGGTAATATATGGGTATTTCGGGTTATTATTTAATACGCAGGGATTTGTCCCCTTTTTAGGTCTTAACTTGCTTCGAAATACAGGAATATTTACTGAAGCACCGATGTATTCGTTTGTATTGACCCTCGCTTTGTTAATTTTATTGTTCATAGAAACGCAAAAAACGCATAAAAAGTTATGGCTCTTGCAACTAATGATTTTACTAATCACTATGGTCACCACCACATCAACTACAGGTGTATTCATTGCCATCTTAGCCCTTTATTTGTATGTTTATAAAAATATGCCTAAGTCAGTGAAGACCATAATGTGCTTGTTTTTACCTGTCATAATCCTCGCTTTAGTTATTTTGCTGATAGCAAAATATAGTACTGGTCGTGGCTCTGTTTCATTTAGAATTAATGACATTACCGCGAGTTATCAGGCTTGGTTACAGCATCCATTTCTAGGAAATGGATGGGGAAATACAGCTGCTGTTCAACAATATATGGACTCTAGCAGATTGATAGTCGGCGGTAATGATGGGTTGTCTAGCGGACTTTTAGCCTCCTTAGCTCTGAATGGCTTTTTTCAGACGTCATTATTATATTTTGTGCCATACGTTTGGTATAGTCATAAGTTTAAAAAATACGCACTGCCCTTTTTACTTATTATTCTATTACTTAACGCCATCGTGGATAATAGCTTTATCATGCTGACGTTTAGCTTTTATATGTACGTGCAAGTTCTATTCAATAAACATGATAAATTAGACAGTATGGTTTAATTAGTCCAGTGTGATTTAGTAATATTGTACACATTTATTTCATGCTCATTGATTTATAAAAGAGTCGTATTTTAAGATTTTTTGTTAGGCATTTATTATGAATTAATCAATCTCCTAGAGGAGGATTTATGAATCAAACTTGGGATAGAGTGCTGTTGAAATCGTATATTGAAAGTGACTCGCCAGAAGTGCCTTATCGTAAGCTAAATGACTATCAGCCGAGCCAACATACGCAACTGGTCATTAACTATTATGATATGCCAATTTTCGGTGTGTATCAGTCTTTGTGGAAAGATGCTAAATTGGGCTGGGTGCTTATCCCTCGTACAACTAAGGCTGTGATTAATCGTTTTATGCTTGAGTCTAATGTCTCAGCGATTAGTTTACATAAGTTACTAGAGCAGCATTGTCATGTTTCCAAGCATCATGTACTCTTTCAAAGTCAACTCACCTTATTTTCAGT
>DIDF01000003.1:0-1497 GCA_002418005.1 Lactobacillaceae bacterium UBA5807 | reverse complement strand
TAAGGCTGTTTCTAAACGCGGTTTATGCATTACGCTCAAAGATGGTTTTAGCTATGAATTTAAACGCGTAGCACCCAATATCGAAGGTCGAATTGGTGAGTCCTTACGGATGCATCACACTGTGCGTGGGATTGCTAAAGCACTACATCTACACTTAGGACAAGCAATTGCATGTAATCACGAGTTGCGTCAATTAAATCATCTTAGGGACGGTCAGGCATATATTGATTTGGAACGTGTAACAACACTTTTCAATATTAGGCTACATCGTCAGACCCAACTAGAATGCTTAAGGCAGCTAGCTGATGACATGGAGCTACAATTAAATGATAAGGAATTGCGGGGCTATGCAAAACTTGCAGATAAAAATAACTCAATTTATTAACTCAATTATTGGCTATCACCTTTCAAGCTAAATACTCGAAGTATATAATACTAGTGATAGAGGAGTGGATTCCTCAAAAGGGGGGTAGTTTTGCAAGCAATCTTAATCGTAGCGCACAAAAATATTGAACAGATGATTAAATTAGCCAACTTACTAAGTCGCAAGTTTGAAGTCTATGTTCATATTGATAAGGAGTATCAGCTTTCTGAGGGTGAAAAACAGCGATTGGCTAAGGACCATATTCGCTATATTTCTGAGGTAGCGGTTCACTGGGGGAGTTGGAGTATTGTAGAAGCAACTTTACGATTGATGAAGTGGGCGATGGCTAATCCAAAAATAACTTACGTGCATTTGATTTCTGGCCAGGACTGGCCAGCGCAAAATGTGAATGACATTTATGATTTTTATGAACATAATGATCGGATTTATATGACTTACAAGTTGTCTAAGACTGTTCGTAAGGCTTATGAGCCAGTTATCTGGTGGCAACAGTATTACTTTAACTATGATCAATTTCCAAGGCGAACCTTTATGGGGAAGTTCTATCACCGTTTTTTATTGTTAGCTGAAACGATACTTAGAGTGAACAAATTCAAACGGTTGGGTGTTAATGTCGATATCTATAATGGTGCTGAGTGGGTAGATATTCCTAGGGATGCATTGGAATTTGCGATTAAATACATGGCTGAGCATCCCAAATTTAAGCATGTATTTGAGACTGGCTTTTGTTCTGATGAATTCTGGTTGCAAACGATTCTGGTTAATCAACCTCAGTTTAAGACTAGGATTGTTAATGACAATCACCGCTATGTGAAGTGGGTCAAACAGAATGGTAGCTTTCCTGCGATTCTGGACCAAAATGATCTTGATTTAATTCCAAAAACAGCACAATTTGTCCGTAAAATTGAGCCTCGTTACTCTAATACGCTGATTCAACAACTCGATCAGCGTGATCATAACTAAATAAAAAACGTCAATGATTTAAATTGACGTTTTTTTATTGCGGAGATATTGCGACTATGAATTGCCTAGCAGTGGCTTGGATGACTATCAGCGCGGCTATTTTGATATCTGAAAATGCTATTATATCAGTAATGTTATCGCTTTACTTC
>DIDF01000041.1 GCA_002418005.1 Lactobacillaceae bacterium UBA5807 | reverse complement strand
TAGATTGCTTTAAGTGTAAGCCGTCAGGCTTTTTTACAGACTAAATTTAACTAGAACCACGCGTGGTATGTTGGATGTAAATCAAAAATCACTTCAAAGGAAAAAATATGTCAAAGAGAAGAAAATATCATAATAAATACAACCGCAGGAAGCAAAAAGGCAACACTGTTGGTCGAAATACATTAATCGCCATAATTGCTATTTTTGCGATTATTTTCTTTGGTTCCAATTCAAACAATGGTGGCGGCAAAATAAGTCAATCCATTCAAAAAGCACCCACCCAAGTAAAACAAATTGCTTCTTCGGTTAGCAGCAAAATTACCGGTTCAACAAGATATATTCCGGCAAACAACAACCTGGCAAACTTAAATTATCAGTCGGGTAAACCAAGCTTCGTATACGTAAACAATAACAAGGCAACCTTAAGCCCAAAAAAATGGCAGACCAATAAAGTAATTTATCACCAACTAGATTCCTATAATCGAACCAGTGGAGCAAACATCGGCTATTTGGAAAATCGCAATTTAGCAAATGATAGTCTAAGAGTTAGGCAGTTCATTGAGCCAACCGGTTGGCACCAAAAGTTTGTCAATGGCGAACCCATTGTCAACCGTGGCCATCTAATTGCTTACTCAGTTTCAAGCGGAATTAATCAAGAAGGCATTTTTAGTCCTAATGACAAATCAGGAGATCAAAATAACCCCAAGAACCTGTTTACCCAAACCGCTTTTTCAAATCAAAAAGTCCAAACAATCTTTGAGCAAAAAGTAAGAGAAGCATTAAAACAGGGTCAAAAGGTAATTTTTTATGCTCGGCCAATTTTTCGTGGCAATGAATTAATGGCAAGAGGAATCCACCTGATGGCAATCAGCACCAATAAAGCGTTAAATTTCAATGTTTACCTGTTTAATGTCCAACCTGAAGTGCAATTCGACTACGCAACCGGCCGTTCAACAATTGACCGCCAGATGAAGGTACCAAATCCACTGCAATTACCCTAAAATTTTTAATTTATTATTGAAAAAAAGTGTTCAATACGACTCAAGTGACTATAATTATGTATGGAAGAAAGCTTTAATCTACTTGATTAATTAATTTCTTTCAATCAAGTTCATAAGCAATTCTTGCCGATATTTACATATGGGAGGCATTATTATGGATGAGAATTTAAAGATCACAATTTTTGGTCTACTCACTTTGATTGTTGGCACGATCTTAGCATCTATTGTTGCAAGCTTTGGCGTAACATCAATGGCTCCAGAATTATTATCATTTGTAATTGCTGCTCCAGTTGTCTTCTTTGGAGTCAACGAAGCTAACAAATATATCTCAAAGCACAATTTAAGATTCTAAAAACATTAAAAACGGGTCCTGGAAGTTAATTCCGGGTGCCCGTTTTATTTTTCTCGTGTATACTGATGAATATAATTTTTTGGGAGGGAAATTAATGTTTACAAATAAAGTTGACGAACACATCTCATTTAAAATTCCATCAATCAAAGATGCCAAACCTTTATATGACTTAATTGACCAACAAAGAGTTGAATTAAGCCGGTGGTTACCATGGGCTCAAAGCACTGTTTCTCCCTCAGACGAAGAAAATTTTATTCGTTATTGTCACCACCAGATTGCCGATGAAAAACTTTACTCAGTGGTCATCCTTTTTGATGAAGAAGTTGGGGGAATGGCAGATATTCATGGAATTGATCATAATAACAAGCGGGCACAAATTGGTTACTGGCTAGGTGAGCAATTTCAGGGTAAGGGAATTATGACGAAATCGGTCAATCAATTAGTTAAAATTGCCTTTGATGAATTAAAGTTCCATCGCCTTGAAATTGTGGCTGATGCTAAAAACATCAACAGTCAACGAGTTGCCCTAAGATGCGATTTTAAAAAAGACGCTGAATTAAAAGATTATCTGTTTTATCACAATGCTTTTCATAATATTTTTCTTTACTCAAAACTAAATACTAACTAAGCCCGTGGTAAATACTTTTTGACAAATTCATCAATTGGCAGCCGGAAATCATCATAATTTGCTTCTAATTGTTCTCGGGACCAGTCCCACCATTTAATTTTTTCCATGTCGGCTTTAATTTCATCAGGAAAGCGATCTTTGATTGGTCGGGCTGGGACACCTCCCATAATTGTGTATGGTTCAACATCCTTAGTAACAACAGCGCCAGAACCAATGACTGCCCCATCACCAACAGTTACTCCAGATTGGACAACAATTCCATGGCCTAACCAAACATCATTGCCGACAGTTGTAGTTTTCTTTTTTCTGTTTTCCAAAAAATCAGTGTCTGGATTTTCAAATCCATAGGCTGAACCATTATAAGCAAACATATGCTGGGCAGGACGGTCATAAGGATGGTCAGTCGGGCCGATTCTGACCATTGCGGCTGCACTGATAAATTTTTTTAGAAGACTATTTTGGATAAAACAAAATTGCCCGGTATAGGTATAATCACCAATAATACTGTTATCAATAAAATTAAGCTGGCCAATGTCAGTGTATTGGCCAAAAGTCGTATCTTTAAACTGAGTCCCCTCACCGATTGCAGGTTTGTCTTTACTTAATTTAGGAAAATAAATGTGCATATCAACCACACCTTTCAGTTAAAAAGCTTTAGAATACTTCTAAAGTTATCTCAATATTTTAAAGGAGAATTCTTAAATGTACAAGCTAAAAACTCTCGACAATTTTGATCTTAAAGATTTTGAAGGCGACGTGTTTCAAATTGATAATAAAACCAATCCTGATGGCATTATCGTGAGAAGTTCAAAAGTTCCCGATGAATTAATCAACGACAAAACTTTGTTTATCGCCCGTTCAGGGGTTGGAGTAAACACGATCAATATTAAAAAGGCAACTGAAAATGGAACGGTAGTCTTTAATACACCCGGCGCAAATTCGAATGCAGTAAAAGAGTTAGCTCTGCAGTGCCTATTTAGATCGGTTCGTCCTTTGGACAATGCTTTCCAAGCAACAAAAGAATTAACTTCAACTAATCTATTACCGGCCGCAGAGAGTATTCGCAAAGACTTTGTCGGTTCAGAGCTGTACGGCAAATCAGTGGGCGTCTTGGGTCTTGGCACAATCGGACAAAGGTTTGCCGAAGCCTGCTATCACTTAGGAATGCAGGTTTTTGGGTATGCTCGAAGTTTCAAGGATTTAAAATATGTCCAGCAATTAGAAAAAATAGAGGAAATCCTTGAAGTTGCCGATTTTGTGGTCATCTTTTTACCATCCACCGCTGAAACTTTTCACCTGTTAAATGAAAAGGCCTTAGAAAAAATGAAGCCTAATGCTGTCGTCATGAACTTTGGCAGAGATGAAATTGTTGATAACCAAGCTATTTTAAAAGCTTTAAATGAAAACAAAATTAGTAAGTATGTTACCGACTTTCCAAATAAGAATCTACAAAATAATTCAAAGGTTATTATGCTCCCTCACTTGGGGGGAAATACTAATGAAGCCCTTGAGCATAGTGCAAACTTAACTTTGCAAAGTATGTTGCGGTTTCTAGAAACCGGAAATATTCGTAGATCGGTAAATTTTCCAAGTCTAGAATTGCCATTTAATAGTGCTCAAAGAATTTCTCTGTATTTTAAATCAAATATAGAAATTTTTAATTTCTTGTCTGGCTTTCTTTTCTCGGGTAAGATACCAATTCAGGAAATGGCCGTTAATACTCGAGGAGATTATGGCTATCAGTTAATCAACACAGATTTAACAAAGCTTAGTGAAACTGAAGTCGAAAACATGATTGTGAAATTGCAAACTGTTCCTGGTATGGTTCGTGTTCGGCTGATCGATAATCCAAGCCCAATGGCAGAAAAGCACTTCGAGAAGTAAAAAATAATGATTCCATAAATCTGGAATCATTATTTTTTTTATAGTTTGGCAACAATATTTTGAGCTTCGGCAAATATTCCTCTTACAAAAGCTACAATAAAGGTTCCAACAGATTCAACTGCACCACCAATTGAAGAAACCATTGACTTTTTAGGGACAGTCTTTTTATCAACTTTCTTCTTAACAGCTCCTGGAGTGGTAGTCTTGGAAATTAGCGGAACGCTAAAAGATTTAGTACCGGTAAGTGATATTAACGCTTGGCCAACTACTTCTCCTTTTTTAATTTCACCATTCTTTACAGTTTGAATGTATTGAATCTTTGGAGTACCAGAAGTTCCTGCCTTATGCCAAATTACGGTTGTTTTCTCTTTAGGAACTGCAAGAATATGATATTTCTTTTCAACGAATTTTTGGGAATCCAATTTAGCTTTAGAGTAAGTATAATCGGAATTCAATGTTTGCATTAACTTAGCCATTGAAGAAAAAATGGTACTGCTATCAATAATCGTGGCAATCAAATTACGGCCGTGGCTCCAATAAGTTGCAGTTAAACATAAACCAGCATTTTCAGTGTAACCATTTTTTAACCCATCAACTTTTATTTGTTTGGGAGCATAAGTCCGTCCAGGCAACAAACTATTTACATTGACTAAGGTCTGTTTACCAATGGTTTGGGTGCTTTTACTACTCCATTGAGTAATTGATGGAAAGACTTCCAGTAACCTTGCGGCAATGTAAGAAATATCATGCGCACTAACTAAGTTTTGAGCATCTTTACCAGTTCCTGGAACAATACAGTTGTACTTTTTTAAATCAGTATTATCCAAACCAGAAGCACTAACAAACGAAGCATTCAATTTCCAGCTTTTTGCCTGGTTATTCATCATTTTGACGAAATTATTATTACTCCCATGAGCAACCATCTCGCCTAAAGCAATCGCTGCAGAATTAGAAGATGCAATTAATGCCGCCTGATACATTTGTTTGACCGTATACTGCTTAGTTTTCTTGAGTTGAAAAGATCCAAAAACACTGTTTTTGCTCAAACTAATTAAATGTTTATCAACCGGAACTTTTTGGTTCCAAGACATTTTGCCGCTATCAATGGCCTCTTTAGTCAAATATAAGGTCATTAATTTTGAAAGACTGGCAATTGGTCTTTTAGCGTAGGCATTCTTTTGATAAATTTCCTGACCAGTTTTAGCATCCATAACATAAATTTCGTTTGCCTCAAATGGGTATTTAGCAATTATGTTATTGGAACCCGCTGCCTTAACACTCAACGGAATAGCAAGACTAACCATCAAGGTCAAAGCCAAAATTGTTTTGATAAGCTTACTTTTAAGCAAAACGGAACCCCCAAATTTAATCGAAATTCGCAACGTTTTAATAATAAACCAAAAATCAAATTTGAACACTTAGTTTAAACAAAATTTAGAATAAAAAATCCACTGCTGAAAAACAGCAATGGATTTCAAATTTTTAAACTACTGATCTGTGTATCCACCATCAACCACAAATTCTGAACCAGTAGCAAATTTAGATTCTTCTGAGGCTAGATAAACACAGATCCAAGCAATATCATTTGGTTCCCCAATATGTCCCATTGGGGTTTTAGAACGTTGAGACATTCCTTGCTCGGCTCCAGGTATATCATCGACTAAAGGAGTTTTAATGTAACCCGGATGTACAGAGTTGACCCTGACTCCATAATCTTTGAGGGCACAATCTACAGCTGCGGATTTGGTCATAATTCTAACTGCACCTTTCGAGGCATTATAGGCACCCAAGGTCGGGTCACCAACGAATCCTTCAATTGAAGACATATTAATAATTGATGCCCCATGGTTTTTGTTCTTCATCTTTTGAATTCCTAAACGAGTGCCATAAAAAACGCCGTCAAGGTTAATTGATAGTAATCGATGCCATTCCTCATCGGTGGTATTTTCAATACTCTTAGTGATAGCAATTCCGGCATTATTAACTACCGTCGTAACTTCACCAAAAGCTTTTTCGGTTGCATCCCATAAGTTATTCCAGCCTTCAGAATCAGAAGCATCATGCTTAAAAAACTGAATTACGTCTGGTCCGCCAATGCTTTTTGCAGCCTTTTCACCCACGTCTGCATGTCGGCCAGTAATCATTACTTTAGCTCCTTCAGCGACAAACTTATCAGCAACTGCTAAACCAATTCCAAGTGTTCCGCCAGTTACAATAGCTACTTTTCCGTCTAAACGATGTGCCATGAGCAATCCCTCCAAAATTTTGTTGATGTAATTATATGTGAAACCATGAGCATTAACAACTTATTTGTCTTGAATTGGATGTTTTTTTATTTTTAAAATAAAAAATGATTAAAAGCTCTTGCTGCTACACAGCGGAAACGTGCTTCGCGGGGCAGCCTCCTGCGTATAAGCACAAAAATAAAGTAGAATCCCGAACCTGGATTCTACTTTATTTTTGCAGCTTATTCTCCGGAGCTTAAACGCCCCTGTGCGCACTCTAGCAGAAACGTGCAAAAGTGAGCAGGCTCTAAAGAAATAACGGCTCCTGACAAAAATCCAAATTCGGGATTTCTGTCAGGAGCCGTTATTTCAACCGAGCCTAAACGCTCACTTTTGCACTCTATTACTTATTACTTTTCATGCTCAGCATGGCTCTTAGACTTTGCATTATTTTGACCATAGTAAGCATTCCTACCATGCTTACGATAGTAGTGCTTGTCCAAAAGATATTGTGGTACGTGGATTTCGTCTCTTGTTAATTGCAATGCGTGGTAGGCAATTTCTGCTGAAACTTCCATAACCTTGGCATTGTATACTGACTGGTCTGGATCTTTGCCCCAGGCGAATGGGCCGTGTTGGCTTACCAATACAGCTGGTACAGCATCTGGGTCAATTCCTCGGCGCTTGAATTCGTCAACGATAACCTTACCAGTGTTCAACTCGTAAGCATCCTTGATTTGTTCTTCAGTCAATGCTGGAGCAGCTGGGATATCACCGTAAAATGTATCAGCATGAGTTGTACTTACGGCCGGAATATCCATCTTAGCTGCAGCAAATGAAACAGCCCATGGTGAATGAGTATGAGTAATTCCACCAATGTTTGGAAAATGATTGTAAAGATAGGTATGAGTTGGTGTATCACTTGAAGGGTTCATGTCGCCTTCAACAACCTTGCCTTGTAAATCAACAACCACCATATCTGATGGTTTCATTTGATCATAAAAAACACCTGAAGGTTTGATTACGAAAAGACCCTTCTCACGGTCAATTCCGGAAACATTTCCCCAAGTAAAGGTAACAAGACCCAACTTAGGAAGTTGCATGTTAGCTTCGTAAACTTTTTGCTTTAGATCTTCGAGCATTATTTATAAATCACCTTTCCTATTTGTTCATTTTCATAGAATCAACAGCTGCACGTTCTGCTGGTAAAGCAGCCTTGTAGTTGTCAATAAAGTTATTATAACCCTGAACACTAGCAGGCTCTGGATAAAGTGTCGAACTTGTAACACCCTTAAATACTCGGTTAGCCAAATAATCTTCCAAAGTTTCACCAGATTTACGGTTAAGAGCATAAAGAGCTAAAACAGCCATGCCCCATGGACCGCCTTCACCAGCGTTGTCCATAACACTGATTGGTGTATCCAAAGCATCGGCAAGAACTTGTTGGGCAACAACCGGAGTCTTAAACAAACCACCTTGAGCAACCAAAATATTGGTCTTAATATGTTCCTCACGAAGAAGAATATCCATCCCAATCTTCAAAGGAGCAAATGCTGAATATAGTTGAGCCTTAATGAAGTTAGCCAAGTTCATCTTTGAATCAGGTTTTCTAACAAACATTGGTCGGCCTTCTGGCATCTTAGTAATATTTTCACCAGAAAGATATGCAAAGTTAACTAATCCACCGGCGTCTTGATCACCCTTAACTGATTGGGCAAATAATGTTCCGTACAGATCATCAGGCTTTAACTGCATTCCCAAAGCTCTGGCAAATTCACCAAACATACTTACCCAAGCATTGATATCAGAAGAACTGTTATTAATGTGGACCATGGCAACTGGAGCTCCGTCCGGAGTTGTAACCATATCAATGTCTCTATGAACAGCCTTCATTGGACGGTCCAAAACAACCATTGAAAAGGCTGAAGTTCCGGCAGAAATGTTACCAGTTCGCTTCTTAACAGCATTAGTTGAAACCATTCCAGTTCCAGCATCACCTTCAGGAGGAGCAATCAAAGATCCACCTTGGAGTTGACCAGATTGATCAATCATCTTAGCCCCTTCATCAGTTAATGTTCCGGCTTTTTCACCAGCAGGCAAAATCTTTGGCAAAATATCAGGTAACTTCCAAGGTTGTTTAGCAATCTCTGGAAGTGAATTGAATTTATCAATCATGTCTGAATCAAATTGACGACTGTCGTCATTGATTGGAAATACTCCTGAAGCATCTCCCATTCCAAGGACCTTTTCACCTGAAATCTTCCAGGTAACGTATCCGGCAAGGGTGGTAATAAAGTCAACCTTGCTTACGTGATCTTCTTTATTTAAAACTGCTTGATACAGATGAGCAATGCTCCAACGTTCTGGAATATTAAAATTAAATAACTTGGTTAATTTATCAGCTGCTTGGCCGGTAATATTATTCCGCCAAGTTCTGAATGGTACCAACTGATTACCATTTTTATCAAAGGCCATGTAACCATGCATCATGGCACTTATCCCAACTGAACCAATCTTTGTCAGATCAACACCATATTCATCATGAACCTGTAATGCCAGATTTGCATAAGCCGTCTGAATTCCAGTCCATACTTTATCCAAAGAGTAAGTCCAAATTCCGTTGACAAGTTCGTTTTCCCAAACAAAATCGCCTTCAGCCACTGTCTGGAAATCTGTGCTTACCAACACAGCCTTAACTCGGGTAGATCCAAGTTCAATTCCAAGCGAAATGTTTCCGCTTACAATTTCATTCCTTACTAGATTTCTGTCCATCGGTTTGACCTCCACAATCACTTAAATCTAATATATGTTTACGTTTTCATTCTAATTTATTAGTCCGGATAAATCAATTGTTTTTGGTATTTATTGAATAAATCAATTAGAAATAAGTTCTTGTAACCACTCCTTTGTTGCCTCATCTGGGGCAGATGAAACATCAAAAGGAATTGGATCAAAAGCACTAGCAACTCTGTCCCAATTAATTTTATTTTCGTTAAGCAGACTGAGTTTCATCTGCCCAACTTGTTGGGGGTTAAGACTTGAAAGTAAATGAGAATCATTGCCCAACGTTGTCAGTAAAACATTGGCTGCAAGTTGATCAGCAACCAAATTATCAAATTCAGACGATGATAATTCCTCTTTGACAATAATCCGCTTCTTTAAAGGTACTACTGGAACCTCTTTTAGTATAAAAAGCTGTAAAGTTTGCCAATTTTCACTAATCTGTCGGTAAAATTGCCAGGGCGCTCTAATGCCTATTTTTTTTAAAACATTTCTTATCATTGAGGTTAGATCCCATATTTTGTAATTTTTACCTTGATTAACTATTTCAATCAATAAACGTTGAATTGATTCCTTTACAGATAATGGAAGGTTCTTTTTGGACGTAAGACCAAATCTAACTAATATAAAATTTTCTAGCTCATCGTCACTAATAACAGCCCCATTTTGCTTATGGGCTCTTTTTCTGATTTGTTTTATCTGCTTGATACGAGAAGATTTAGCGTATTTCCCTTGTTTTGGCAAGTTCTTACCTCCTTCATTTTGCTGATTGCTTACAATAAAATTTGTTATTTTAATATCTTAATTATAATCAATTTTTGATTATAATTCTTTTAGACTCTTAACCGATGAATCCTTAATTCTAGTAAAACCAAGAAATGTGAAATGGTTATCCAAGATCAAATAGTTTGAATGTAAATCATCATAAACATCAGAATATAAATGTGTCTATTCTCATTACCAATTATGAATAAAAATTGATTTTTTAAAAAAACATTAATAATTAATAATAAAAAGAACCACGTTTCATGCATAAATATCTTATCTTTTAATAATTCTTTATTCACAAGGTTAATTGTTTTGGTAAAATGGAGGTGGAAAAGTAAGTGTTTAGTTTCTCACTTAGTTTGCCAACTTATTGTCAGTTTTAGAGAAAGAAAGGGTGGTACGTTATGGCAATCCAGGATGATGTAACTGGTTTACAACACGTTGGAATTCCAACAAACGATGTAGAAGGCACGATGAAGTTTTACGAGTCTTTGGGATTTAAAAAAGCCGGGCTTTTCAAGTTTGACAACGACTCCAAGAACGATGCTTTTATGCGTTTAGGAAATTTAACGATTGAAACCTGGGATGGCGATCCAACCGCTAAAGAAGATGGAGCGATTAATCATATTTCTCTTAATACTCCGGATATCGAAAAGGCCTTCAGTGATGCTAAAGAAGCTGGGCTAAACCTCGTAGATAAAGAAATCCAGACAATTCCAACTTTTTGGAAAAATGGAATAAAATACTTTAATATTTATGGTCCAAACCACGAAAAAATCGAATTTTGTCAAATACTATAATTTAATAAAAATTTTTGCGGACTTTTGCTTTTAATCGAAGAGGGGAAATTTTAGTATGCAAAAAGAAAATACATCTCAAAATCACAAGACATTTACGTCAATGTCTGTTGGAATCTTACTACTTTCCCTGCTAACTATGGCGGGGATTGTTTCTCCTGCACTCCCCGCCATAGCAAAGGATTATCCAAATGTTCCTGAGAGTATCATTGAGCAAGTTTCTGCAATCCCTTCGTTCGCAATGGCTATTTTCATTATCATCAGCAGCTGGATTGTTAGAAAAGTTGGTACTAAAAAAACAGTTGAATTAGGGTTATGGCTTGTAATTATTTCAACTGTACTATCTTTGTTAGCTTCAAACATTTGGATTTTGTTACTTTCTAGGTTTTTGCTTGGAGCCGGAATAGGAACTTATAATTCGTTAGCTGTCAGCTTGATTACAATTTCGTATTCAGGTAAAGAGCAGTCTAATTTACTTGGTTGGGAAAATGCCTTCCAAGGAATCGGGGCTCTGGTCGGTTCACTTTTAGTTTCTTTGTTACTTTTGCTTAATTGGCGAGCAACCTTTGCAATTTACTTAGTTTCAATTTTGATTTTACTTGATTACCATCGTTTTGTTCCAGATATTCCCTTATCTGGTTTTAAAGAAAACCAGTCAAACAACGTTGTAAAGAAAACTGACTTTTGGGTAGTGACAGGCAGTGCAATTGCTACTTTTATCCTGATGACATCTTACATGATAAGTATTATCAAAATGCCAAGTTATCTGATTGAAAACAAAGTTGGAACTGCTGTTGCTAGTGGATTATTAATTGGTTTGATCAGTTTAGCAATCATCATTGCTGGAGTAATCTACAACAAAGTATTTGAAAAATTTCATTACAATACTTTGAGTATTTCTGTAGCATTAATGGCAGTTGCTTATCTGTTACTGGCATTAATTCCAAACATGATTGTTGCCAGCATAGCATGTTTCGTAATTGGAATTAGCTTTGGCTTCTTTGTTCCTTACTGTTTTGGAACCGCAGCTAATGCAACGAGTACAGCAAATTCCGATAATGTTACTAAAATTATGATGATTTCCAATAACTTAGCCAATTTCTTAGCCCCATTTGCTGCATCAATGCTAGTTTTGGGTGGAACATCGACGATAAATATTTTCAAACATGGAGGTTATGTCCTTCTCTTATTGTTTATAATTGTTGTCTTAATTAATTTTTTGCCAGCTTCTCACAAACAAACAGTCAACAATTAAATTCATTAATAGCATCACATCTTTCGTAAAGAGACCTTTAAGTAATGAAGAGAAATAAGACTCTCTCAAGATTACTTTTTAATTTCAAACTTTAATCAGTCTAAAATGGCATTCAGCTTTCAGAATTGAATACCCTTTTAAACTGATTTTTTTGATTGCTTAAGCATTGGTTTATATTTTAACTAACAATATTTGAGTATCGTTATTGACACCCACTTCACAAGAAAAAACTTGTATTAATTCGCTATTTTTCCCATTTCGTATAATACAAGAACTGAACAATACAAATATTATGGGCTGTACCACTAAAAAGTAATTTCAAAAATTAATCTGTTTGTAACAACTCGGCCTGACTTCCCACATGACAACTCTAATTAATGTAATAAAATTGTCACAATCAACTTTCGAGTTGACGTCTTGGGACGATTTGATAATATGAAGCAGCGTGATCGATTATAAAACCTCTCGACTCTATGGTCACTCATTATTGTCTTGTTACAGCTATTCATTTAAGGTGGTTATTATGTCAAAAAAGAGTCTATTTTCATTGTCAATTGCTGCAGTTGTTTTAAGCTTCATGGGAGCAGGAACAACGGTTAATGCCCGTTCTGCCAGGCCAGGAGAACCAATTTCTCAAAATGCATATAGCATTGGAAAAATCAGCTCCAAAGTTGGTACAAAAACAAATTTTATGGATCCCCATTTCACGGTTTTAACTCAAGCTCCAAAAACTACTCAGATCCAAAATGAGTCCAATAATTCAAGTAAAGATCAATCTAAGCCTGCCCAAAAGCCTTCAAGTTCCAACTCGAGCCAGGCTTCTGACAAATCTACCGGAGCTAGCGTCACTGCTGCTCAGATGCAGGCAGATGGAGTAGAATTTTTAAACGGTAATAAATGGACATATTATTCTGGCGCAGCTTTTGCTGATGGAACAACCAATCATAACGGTAAAGATGCCGACGGTTATATTATTGTTGCCGCACCGATGAACGTCCCATTTGGGACTCATATCGAAACACCATTAGGAATGGGCTGTGTCCATGACCGGGGAACAGCCATCGTTGGCATTAACAGAGAAGAATACAACCAGTGGAGTAACAATAACCCCGACAATGTTGGCCCCAATATTTGAACCAACTCTGGCAAACGTTGCAGTCGTTTCACGTTCCTTTGAGTCAAAGGAAATAGCTGGAATCATTGACCAGAATCCGACATCCTTAAAAGAATAGAAGATATCCATAGTGATATAAATAATGGCAAATAATATTAAATAAAGTGCTGGATTGGATTTATTCAATCCGCCCATATTGGTGAAAAGAATAGTCAAAGCAATTCCACCAATTGTTCCACCAATGAGGATCCAAGGCTTAAAGTGACCCCATCGACTGCGGGTATTATCAATCGCGTTACCAATAAATGGATCAATAACTAATTCAACGAACCGTAAAATCATAATGATAAGGGTGATAGAAGCAATCATCTTATCGCCAGTAGCTCCACTACTCTTATCAAACAAATGAGAAGTTACAAACATAATAAAATACGTCGAGAGCGTTGCGTAGAACATATCATGACCAAAGGCACCTAAAGAATAAGATAATCTCGAAGTGATCTTTCGGCCAGTACTCTCGCTGTGATTCGAAGCATCCATACGAAAAAGCCTCCTAATAGAATAAAATAAAAATAAAAGAAGCAATGAAACTAACTATTATTGTAATCGCTTTCAGTAAATGTTCAACAAATCTTTAGTAAAAGAAACTAAAAATTTACCATAAATTATTGTTACTGAAAGCGCTTTGAATGCCACTATTATAACTAATTTTTTTCACAAAAGAAAATCCTTCTTTCAGAAATTTAACTGTCTGAAAGAAGGAGCCCATTTAATTAGGTATTCTTAAATTTCATTAAAGGCGTTTAATTAGCCAATACTTCCCTGCATCTGAAATTTGATTAGTCGGTTCAATTCAACCGCATACTCCATTGGCAGCTGTTTGGTAAATGGTTCAAGAAAACCCATTATGATTAACTGAGTTGCGGCCGACTCGCTCAGTCCGCGACTTTCCAAATAATATAGCTGTTCTTCGGAAACTTTTGAAACTCTGGCTTCGTGCTCAATCGTGCCATCACTAGTTTCAATATCATTAACAGGAAAGGTATCACTACCACTCTTTTTGTCCATCAAAATCGTGTCACATTCAACGTGGGAATGAGCATGATGAGCGTCTTTAGTGTACTTGATCAAACCACGGTAATCGGCTCGACCACCATCATGGCAAATTGATTTTGAAACAATTTGGCTATGGGTATCTGGAGCCATATGAATCATTTTGGCACCGGTATCCTGGTGCATTCCAGCACCAGCTGCAGCAATTGACAGCATTGTTCCGGTAGCTCCGCGCCCAACAAGATAAACACTGGGATATTTCATAGTAATTTTAGCTCCCAGATTGCCGTCCACCCATTCCATTGTGGCGTTCTCTCCGGCCGAAGCCCGCTTGGTTTCCAAACTATAAACATTGGTCGACCAGTTTTGAATAGTGGTGTAGCGACAATAGGCATCTTTTTTGACAAAGACTTCAACCACCGCTGCATGCAGACTGTCTTCGGAATAATTTGGCGCCGTACAACCTTCAACATAATTTACGCTGCCGCCTTCATCAACAATGATCAAGGTTCGTTCAAATTGACCGGTTCGCCCGGCATTAATTCGAAAGTAGCTTTGAATTGGGACATCAGCATGAACGCCTTTGGGAACATAAAGAAAAGTCCCGCCTGACCAAACGGCAGTATTCAAAGCCGCAAACTTATTATCAGAATAACTGATTAACTTACCAAAATATTCCTTTACCAAGTCTGGATGAAGTCGCAAAGCAGAATCGGTATCCATAAAAATAATTCCTCTGGATTCCAAATCATGCTTGAGATTGCTATATACGGCTTCGGATTCATACTGAGCAGATGAACCTGCTAAATATTGCCGCTCAGCTTTGGGAACCCCAATTCGCTCAAAGGTTTGCTTAATTGTATCCGGAACATCCGACCATTTTCTGGCGATGTGATCGGTGGCTCGCTGAAAATATTTTATTTTATCCAAGTTAAGAGCCGAAAGATCGGGACCAAAATCAAGCATCGGCATAGTGAGATATTTTCGGTACGCCTTCAAGCGAAGATCCAACATCCACTCAGGCTCATTTTTGGCCTTAGATATTTCCTTGATAGTAGCCTCACTGATCCCAACACCAGTTGAGAATACCGGTTCAACCTTGTCCATCGAACCCCGTTCGTTATTAACATCATTTTCTTTTAATGGAATCTGCTCTTTTGTCATTTACAGGCCTCCATTAATACTTCCTTCAAGATAATTGGTGATTAGTTTTTGACTTTTCTTATCTAAGGGTTTAAATACTGGGGAAATAAAATTGCTGACTAGAATTTTCTTTGCTTGTTCCATAGTTATGCCTCGGCTTAACAGATAGTAAAGATCATCCTCGTCATATTGGCCAACACTGGCAGCATGACCAGCCTGAACATCATTTTCGTCAATTAGCAACAAAGGATTAACAGTTCCTTTAGTATGCTGACCAACTGTCATTAGACGGCTTTGCTGCTCAGCATCGGCTCCGGCTGCCCCATGAATAATTTGACCAATACTAGTGAAGTTAATTTTAGAAGAATCAAACAAAACTCCCCGCATATTGATTCGACTGGTGGTATTTTCGCCATAGTGTTTAACTGCCCCTTGAAATCCGACTTGATCATTTCCGGAACCAATTCGCAATGTATTTAGATTACCAAAACTACCTGGATTTCGAAGATTAATTGAAACATCACCAAGCAGATTGCCCTTTGAATTGGGTTCCAAAGACCAATCACACTGAGAATCGTTTCCGGAATCAAACTCACCAAACATAGCTAAGTCTATTGAATGATCACTAATAACACATGTATTGATTTTTAAATGACTGTCATCACCCTGTTTACCAGCGAAAATAATACTGGTATTTTTCTGGTCACCGGAAATATGAAAATATTGCTTAATTTTTAGACTGCTATTATTTCCTAAATTCAAAACAAAAGTGAAAGCAGTCGGTACTTTGCTATTGAGCAAAAGGTCAAGATCAAGTGGCTCTTTAATTGAAACGTTATCTGGAACGGAAACAACAATTCCGGTTTGCGGTTTTTGAAAATGCTGCAAAACATATCGATTTTGCTGATTATCATAAATTACCGTGTTAATTTTATTTTGTTCTATGGAATTAAGAGTGCGCGCGTTAAAGCGACGAACACTCCCACCAACCTTATTAATTTGGTCAAGCACATTGTTATTAGCCCGCCAGTTCCATTCAGCCAGCTGACTTGTCGTCCATTCATAACGTTCAGTTAAGTAGTGTATCCCAAGATACTTTGGAAAAGATGATTTCAAAATTGCATTTTTATCAATTAATTGACTTGTAGCCAAGTTAAATCATCCCTTTTCTGCTTCTTTTTCAAAACCTTCATATCCGGTTTTCTCAAGTTCTTTTGCCAATTCCGGACCGCCATCTTTAACAATTTTGCCATCGACCATGACGTGGACAAAATCAGGAACTACATAATTCAGCAATCGCTGATAATGAGTAACCATTAGGCAGCTAAACTTGTCACTACGCATTGCGTTAATTCCCTTGGCAACAACTTTTAAGGCGTCAATATCCAGACCAGAATCAATTTCATCCAAAATTGCCATGCTAGGTTTAAGCATCATCATTTGCAAAATTTCGTTCCGTTTCTTTTCACCGCCGGAAAAGTCTTCGTTCAACCCTCGATCAGCGTATTCGTCAGGAATATCTAGGAATTTCATATTGTGCTGCAGGTCTTGGAGAAACTTCAAAACGGGAACTGGTTTACCATTTGATCTGGCGTTCATTGCTGAATGAATAAAGTTGGCATTGGAAACCCCGGCAACTTCTCGAGGATATTGCATGGCCAAAAAGACACCAGCCCGTGCCCGTTGATCAACGGACATCTTGGTGATGTCTTTGCCATTCAGTAATATCTGGCCATCTGTAATCGTATAACGAGGGTTGCCCATAATAGTTTCCGACAGGGTGGATTTACCAGTTCCGTTAGGACCCATCAATGCATGAACTTCTCCATCTTTAATGTGTAAATTGACACCGTTTAAGATTGTTTTATCTTCAACAGCAACTTTTAAATTTTTAATTTCGAGATCTGCCATTTTTTATCTCCTAGTGAACTAATTTATCCCAAATAACGATCTTATTAGCCTTTAGGGACTTGGGCACATCAATGATTCTTTGATTTGAACTGCCACGAAACTGCAAAGTCAAATCCTTCTTTTCTTCTAAGAATCGGCCATCAACCAAGATATCCAACATACTCAGTAACTGCAGCTTATCGTATGATTCTTTCATTAATTCTTCCCATGTGTAACCCGACCAGGACCAAATATCTTTAGTGTGACCGAACTCTTTGCGAACCCGTCGACAGATTTTTAAACAAACCTGAGTATTCAAGAATGGTTCGCCGCCAAGCAGAGTCAATCCTTGAACGTAACTGTTTGACATATCTTTGATTATTCGATCTTCCAGTTCTTGGCTATACGGTTTGCCATAGTGAAAGTTTTGAGCAGCCTTGTTATAGCAGCCAGGGCAGTTAAACAAGCAACCGGAAACGTACAAACTGCAACGGACACCCTCACCATCAACCATGTTGAATGGCTTGTAGCTGGCAACGTATTGTTTACTGCGCTCTGCAGCTAACCATTGTTTTGGTAACGGATTATTTGGGTGGCGGACCGGCCTTTGTCTAGTTCTTTCCATCAGAAATATCACCTAACCTCATATTCTTAACTCTTGAAGCAATTTCCTTGTGACGGCCGTGAACCATTGGTCTAATCATTGGGTTGCCAAGATAGCCGCAAGTTCTTTTAACAACATCACAAGTCTTTGGATCACGGTTGCCACATTGTGGGCATTCAAATCCTTTGGCAGTTGGCTTGAAGTCACCGTCAAAGCCGCACTTAAAACAGTGATCAATCGAAGCATTAGTCCCAAGATAACCAACATGGTCATAAGCCCAGTCCCAAACAGCTTCCAAAGCAGCTGGATTTTGTTTCAAATTTGGATATTCACAATAGTGGATAAAGCCACCGGCAGCATACTTAGGATATTCCTCTTCAAAGGCCAACTTTTCAAACGGAGTTGGATTCTTGCGGACATCATAATGGAAACTGTTAGTATAGTATTCCTTGGCAGTGATGTCAGGAATGCGGCCAAATCTGGCAATATCATCTTCACAGAAGGTATCGGTCAATGACTCAGCTGGAGTTGAGTAAACACTAAAGTGATAACCATACTGCTTTTCCCACTTTGCACAGTAGTCATGAAGGTATTTGACAATTGAAACGGTGAAGTCGTGGGCTTCTTGGTTGTGCTCCCATTTGGGACCGTAAAACTCGGTACCAACTTCATACAAACCAATGTATCCCAAAGAAACGGTTGCTCGACTATTCCTAAACAATTGGTCAACGTCATCATTATCCTTGAGACGCTTGCCAAATGCACCATTTTCATACAGAATTGGTGCATTCTGAGGTTTAGCTTGTTTACATCTTTCAACTCGATTCAACAATGCCTTCTTGGCAACGTGAATCCGGTCATCCATGATTTCCCAGAAAACATCTTTGTTACCTTTGGATTCAATAGCTACTCGGGGAAGATTAATGGTGATAACCCCTAGGTTCATTCGCCCACTGTTAACTTCCTTGCCATTTTCATCTTTCCAGCCTTGCAAAAAGCTTCGACAGCCCATCGGGCACTTAAAACTACCAGTTAATTCAATGATCTTGTCGTACATTAAAATATCTGGATACATCCGCTTAGTAGCACATTCAACTGCTAACTTCTTAACGTCGTAGTTTGGATCGCCAGGCTTTAAATTCAATCCGCGTTTTAAGGTAAAGATCAATTTAGGAAAAATGGCGGTTCTGTGCTGCTTGCCAAGGCCCTTGATTCTGACCTTGAGGATTGCTTTTTGAATTTCTTTTTCAATCCATGAAGTCCCCAGACCAAAACCAACTGTGGTAAATGGAGTTTGCCCATTTGAAGAGAACAAAGTATTAACTTCATACTCCAAGGCCTGCATGGCATCATAAATATCTTTTTTAGTCTTTTCTTTGGCGAACTCTTCCTGTTTATCAGGAGCAATCCATTGTTTAGCGTCGGCCAAATGCTTCTTGTAGTTAATCTCGGCATATGGAGCCAGCATTTCGTCAGTTCGATCAGATGAACAGCCACCATATTGGCTGGAAGCAACGTTAGCGATAATTTGGGACATTTGCGCAGTGGCAGTTTGAATCGAACGCGGTGGCTCAACATCGGCATTACCAATCTTGAAACCATGAGCAAGCATGTTTTTAAAGTCGATCAGACAACAGTTGGTCATCGCGGTTAGTGGAGAATAGTCCAAATCGTGATAATGAATGTCCCCGCGAAGATGGGCTTTAGCAACCGTTTCCGGCATCATTGTCAATCCCATTGATTTACCAACCATCCCGGCAGTTAAATCACGCCGGGTACTAAAAATGTTGCTGTCCTTATTAGCATTTTCGTGAACAACGTTATCCTTGCCATTGAATAACTGACTTAATTTGTGTTGTGGATCAATGGCTTCTTGCCATTTTTGAATATCTTGGTGACGGTACTCATCATATTTATTAGCTAAATCGGTTAACCCCATAGAAATCAAAGCACTTGTAAAGATATCTCTGATAGAAACTGAAGTCATCGTGTCCCCAGTTTCTTTAATTTGATCAAAGATTCGTTGATGAAGTTCTTTTTTAACGGCTTCATCTTTAGTTAACTGATCAATTACCAAATCAATCTTATACGGATAAAAAGCAACCTTTTCGCCATCGGCTTTAACAACAGTTTTTTGTTTCAAATCTTTCCAATTAAGATCTTTTTTTGTTTCAACAAAATCCATTAAAACCACCCCTGATCAATTTTTTTTTACCAAAGTCCAGTTGTTGGACCAATCATATATAATCCGAAAATCATAACTACGATACATGAACTCATTACAAACACTCGATAAATACCATGCATTCTGTATTTTGAAGGTAATGCCTTTGCTTCAAGTAAAAGCAAGAACCCGAGGACAATCGGTAATAATAATGCATTCATAACTTCAACGGATACGGCCAGTTCAACCAAATTAATATTGGCTAAAACAATTACTGCCCCAATCACGTGAGCCAGACAATAGATTATGTAAAAACCAAAGTTTCCCTTTTTGAGCGGCTCATTTAAACTATGCTTCCAGTTCAAAACCTCAGTGACACCCCAGGTTCCGGCTAAAGCGACAACCAAAGCAGCTACCATCGACCCACCAAAGATACTTAGGCCGGTCAAAATCTTTGCTGGTGAAGTTCCAATAAACGGTGAAAGTGCTGAAGCCAAATCACCAACTGAATTCAATGGTGCATGATTACCTTTCAAACCTACTGTGGCGGCAAAGGTCACAACAAACATAATCATGATTCCTTGAGTGAGCAAAGTTCCCACCGCGGTATCATGGCGTTCCTTTGGAATATCAGTACTTTTAAGGTGTTTATCAACCACCGCACCCTGCTGGTAAAAAATCATCCAAGGCATAATCACGGCACCCACGTTTGCCGCAACCAAATAAATATAGGAAGAATGATGAAACAGAATCGTCATCATTCCCTGAGCAACATCTGCTGGCTGTGGTTTGGCCAAAATCATTGCGATAAAGAAAACCAGTTCAGCCAAGCCAAATAAAACACCAATTTTTTCGACTCGTCGATAGCTGCCGCAAAAAGCAATTGCAATCAAAACAACAGTCGCAATCGGAATTGTGATCCATTTGGGGATGCCAAACAGTTCGCCAACTCCGGCAACGCCAATGAACTCGGTTAAAAGAGCCCCAATGGCAGATACCGCCAAGGTCCCAGCGGATAACCAAGCCCAGCCGGTACCAAAGTGTTCTCTAATTAACTGCCCATGGCCCTTTTTGGTAATGATTCCCAAACGAACGGTCATTTCCTGGGCAACGTACAAAACCGGGATCAGTAATAGTTGGGGCAAAATCATTGAATAGCCCCATTGAGCCCCAGATTGGGCGGCCGTGATGATACAACCGGCATCAGTATCTGCTAGCATGACAATCAACCCGGGTCCCCAGACCTTTAGTAAATGCCCAATCTTAGTAAGTAGATGGGTTCTTGATTCAATATGTAGTGGTGCAGTAACATCTGCTGGTTCTTTCATCGGCATTACCCCTTTCAAAAGATTTCAAGTAAAAGTGTAGTAAATTAATTGGTGGATGTAAAGTCTCCAAACACAATATATAGTGTTGTTTGAGTGTTTAATATACTATATGTTGCCTGACTAAATTGTGAACAATTTATTAAAAGTAAGCAAAAAGGAGCCTGAAATATCAGCATTTCAAGCTCCTTTTTAAGAAAAAATCCAGTTTTTTTGATGAATTTTTGTCTAGGGGTTAACAGCCAAAAAACAAAAATTATTAAATTTTCTTTATATTATGCCTTGGAAATATCTATCCGATAGTTGTTTTTAACAAAGAAGCTCAAAACAGCCGAAACCGCCAAAAAAACGGCAACTAAGAGGTATGGAACGTGATAATTCATATCAAGCAGAATCCCGGAAACTATCGGTCCGATAATATTTCCAACTGAGATTAAAGCCATATTCATTCCGTTAATGAAGCCTTGGTTGGAGACTGTCGATTTTGTCAGCAGCGTCGTCAAAGACGGTCGAACTAAATCGTAACAGGTGAAAACAACTAGAGTGGCAACAACAACTTCCCACTTAGCTTGAGCCAGAACAATCCATATTGTTCCAAACAAAGACAGCCCAAAGCATAAAGTAATCAACCGTTTCTCCGAAAGCCAAACTACCATGCGATCAAAGAGAACTACTTGAAAGAAAAGTGAAATCAAGCCATTTAATGTTAGCACCAAGGCAATATTGGCCATGGTGAAGTGATGGACTTCGTTAACATAAAGGCTGTAGATACTTTCAAAGCCAACCAATCCAAAAGAAGAAACAAAAATTAAGACAAACAAAATCGCTAACGGACTGGAAAACAACTTCCTAGTCATTGTCCAAATGCCTTGGCTTTGAGGTTCAACATGATGAGACTTCCGATTTGATGATCGCTCAATTTCCTTTTCCTTAGGTAAAAAGAAGATTAGTGATACCATGCTGAGAAGACCGAGAACGGCTGCACACCAGAATGGAGTTTTAAGATTAATATTAGCCAACATTCCGCCAATCCCAGGCCCAAGAATTAGGCCACCACTGAAAGCAGCTGCCAGCAGACCAATTACTCTTGCCCTTTGCCGGGGCGTGGTGATCTCCGCCGCCAAGGCATTTGTTGGTGGCACCACCATTGCGGCGGAAACTCCACCAATGATCCGAGAAATATCAAACATCCACAAATAATTGGTAACCGCGAAAAGCACTTCAGAAAAAGCGTAGAGAAACAAACCCCAAATCAAAATCGGCTTCTTTCCTATCTTATCTGACAGTTGGCCAACAAAAGGAGAAGCAATTAATTGAGCAATCGCAAACAGCGAACTCATCATTGTCATATCTAAGGCGCTAAAATGCAGCTCGTTTTTGATAAATGGCAATACCGGAAATACAAGACTCATGCCAATACAAACTAAAAAGTTACTTATTATTAGAACAATAATTGCCTGTTTAGTCCGTCTGCTCATTTAATTTTCCTCCCCCTATTATTTAGATTATTACTAATTGCAAAAAGTAAGTATAACGCTAAAGGCATCTTCATGTCCACCAGCACACGCAGTCAGCGAAATCTTCTTGAAGAAATATAATTAAACAACTACCATTAATACTGGTTAAAAAGATAGGAGGCAATCGAAATGAAAGAGATGCTTTTAAGTGGTCAAAAGGTCCCAGCAATTGGGTTAGGAACTTGGCACATGGGTGACACAAAATCAATTAGAGATCAAGAAGTAAAGGCTTTGCAAGCTGGAATTCAAGCTGGCGCCAAAGTTATCGATACCGCAGAAATGTATGGCAACGGTCGCAGCGAAGATTTGGTAGGCGAAGCAATTTCAACTCTAGATCGAAACAATCTTTTCTTGATCGATAAAGTTCTGCCATCGAATGCATCAAAATCGGCCATGGAAAAAAGCGTTAATAAAAGTCTCAAATTATTGGGTACTGATTACATTGACCTTTACCTTTATCACTGGCGCGGTTCAATTCCGCTGATTGAAACGGTGGAAACTTTAAAAGAAATTCAAAAAAAAGGCAAGATCAAAAGCTGGGGAGTTTCCAACTTTGACCTTGCCGACATGAAAGAATTAGTTGCCTTGCCCGGAGGCGATGAAGTTGCCGCAAACGAAGATCTTTACAGTTTGAATAGTCGCGGAATCGAATACAGTTTGCTGGACTGGATGAGGGAACGGCATATTCCTTTAATTGCCTATTCACCAGTCGCCCAAGGTGATACCCATGCCGCTAAGTTTGAAGGAAATCAAACTTTAAAAGAAATTGCCGCTAATCATAATGCCTCAATTTATCAAATTATTTTGGCTTGGGATATCCGTGATGACGCAACCTTGGCCATTCCGCAAACCAGCAACCCTGATCACGCTGTTGATAACGTTAAAGCTTTAAAAATTGACTTAACAAAAGACGAACTTGAAGCGTTAGATAAAGCTTATCCGGCTCCAAATCATAAAGTGCCATTAGACATTCTCTAAAAACAAAATTCCCATAAATTGAGGATTACTTCAATTTATGGGAATTTTTACTTAACAATTCGCAGTTTGCGAATGTTTTCGTTTTTAGACAAATCCACTAGCATTTCATTTTCATCTGTATCCCTTGGACAAGATAATGTATAAATCATCGAGTACCTGCGATTAGTATCGCTGTTCTTCCGTTCAACACTTAATTCAGTATTTTCAACCGTTATTCCTTTATTTCGCATATGCTTATGGATAAAGAAGTGAGTATCATCACCGTGCTCAAGTTCAACATACAAATGAAGGATATTAGGAATCGGCAAAAAATAAGTGATAGCAGTTAAGGCTAACATAATACAAATAAGACTGCCGGCGGCGATGTAATACATCCCCATTCCCAAAGCAATTCCAATTCCGGCAACGGCCCAAAGGGATGCCGCAGTTGTCAGGCCAGTTACTGATTGCTTGTTCATAATGATTGTTCCGGCTCCTAAAAAGCCAACGCCGCTGACGATTTGGGCAGTCAATCTGGCCTCATCGGAAGATAAAGTGCCAATCAACTTAGGGTTATTTTTCGCAAACTCGATGGCCTGCCAAGTTAATTCTTCTTGAATTAGAGCAAGTAAAGTTGCCCCAACACAAACCAAAATATGGGTTTTCATTCCGGCAGGCCGGCTTTTAATTTCCCGTTCAAGGCCAACAATGCCACCCACGACAATCGAAGCTATTAATCTGATAACCATTTCCCAAACAGTGAGGTCATACTTTGCCATTTTGAATACCTGCCAATTTTCTTTTACCCTATCTTATCGAGAAGATTTGAAGAATCTCGGAAAAATTGACGAAGAATAACTGAAGATAATTTTTTATTTTCTTTGTTTATCAAGAATCTTTTTAAGTGTCTCAGAATCTTTGTCCACAGTCTCCTTCATATTCTTAAACCGCTTAGAATAAGAAGGATGATACAGCGGAAAAATCTGATACTTCTTAGTGGTAAATTCAAATTTACCGGTTTTCTGATTGAACTTTTGAATTGGCTTTACTAGAAGCTGCCCATGAAGATCGCCAATTTTAGCCTTGTTTCCTAAAAGTCTTTGCAAACTGGCATTGCCCATGGGAACTAACAACTGAGTCTGAAAATGAGCCAACTCCCAGTCAAACATTGGCGCGGCGCGTTTTACCTCCGTTTGATTTGGCCTACGATCACTCTTGCGGCCAGACCTACCAATCGAAAATGGGCGTGAATTGACCACCCCGGTTATGTAGATGTCTTCTCTTGTCAAACCGAGGCTAGCCAACCACCTATCAAGTTCTTTTCCAGATGGCCCCATAAATGGGCGGCCAATTTTAACCTCTTTATCACCGGGAGCTTCACCCAACAAAATTATTTGGGGATTAAAACCGCCCTCACTAGGAACAAAGCCTTCTAAGCGAGGGTTTTCGGCGACCATTTGCTTTCCCCATTTAATCCATTCCGAAGTTAAAATTGTGTGCAGTGCCATTTAAATCAACCTTTCTAGCCATTTTAAGAATAATTATATACCTCATGACACGAAAAAGGCCTCCGCTACTCGGAGGTCTTTTAGAAAGGGAATTTAAATACTTTATTTGGAGGGAAGTATTTTTTAGCTTTATTCGTAATTTATGGGGATTATCTTTTTAGGGGGGAAAGATAATGAAATTCAATTAGGTTTGCTTTAGTTTCACTGCATTTTATTTGTTGAGGGGGGACAAATAAGAATGGGGGTTGTGAGTTGAAGCTCTTTGACTTCATTAACTCACGATAGGAATTTGAAACTTATCAAGCTTCCTTTCTTGATTGTCTTTATATTATTATATTGAGCTTAATCTAAGCTTAAAATTGAAATTTATTTTTTAAATTAATTTGTGGCTTCAATTACTCCTTTAAACTTTGATTGTCTGTACTTTACTGCCATCAACTTAAAGTTAGCTTAAATAACAAATATTTTATATATATAGATCATTAAACTTAATCATCGTCAAGTTGACAGTACATGCACTTGTCAGAATGTTCCAATCAGTTAAGAAAACTCAAGAAAGTCAATTCGCAAAATTTCACATCTTGCGGTAACTTAGGTATAGATAGTATTGGAGATGAAAGTTGTGGTAGATTCAATTAGAAAAAAGACCCCCATTGCCAAGATTTACGAAGCCCTCAGTGCAATTGCTGATAACCGAATTACCATGGAAAAATCAGATGCCTTGGTAACTTCCTCCAATTACACTAAACGCTACACAATCAGGTTTTCGGCGGGCTTATATTCTTCTAACGATAACGCTACCTATTGGCAGCATTACGCCGGCTACCCAATCGTGGCGGTGTTAATCAAGCAGGGAAAAATTAAACTACCGGAAAATTCAAGGGATTTATTGGTTGAATTCAAACATATTAACTGGAAGAAGTTAAACTTATCATACAAGAACAAATATGATGAAGCAGTAAATGACTTTTTGAACCATGCTGATCATCCCGAGGAAATCAAACAACTGGTTCAGACCACTTTTGATCAACTTAACCAACTATCTTTTACCGTCAAAGGAAATCGGGCAAAAATAATCAAACTATCAAAAGAGGATAACAAACAATGAAAATAATCGCGTGGAATGTGAACGGATTACGGGCAGCTATTAGACATGGGTTTATGGATATCTTTAAAGATTTAGATGCAGACATCTTTTGTCTTTGTGAAACTAAACTTCAGGAAGGCCAAATTAAAATGGATTTACCTGGGTATCATCAATACTGGAATTATGCCGAGAAAAAAGGTTACTCAGGCACCGCCATTTTCACTAAAAAAGAACCGCTAAGTGCCACCAATGGTCTTGGGGTTGAAGAACTTGATCACGAGGGACGAACAATTACGTTGGAGTTTGATAAATACTATGTCATCGTCAGCTATACGCCAAATTCCCAGCCAAAGCTTAAACGATTAGACTTTAAACGAGCTTATAGCCAAGCCTTCCTGGATTACATAAATAAATTGAAGACAAAGAAGCCGGTTATTTTCTGTGGTGACTTAAATGTGGCCCATCAGCCAATCGATTTGAAAAATGACGCAACTAACCACCACAATCCCGGCTTTTCAGATGAAGAACGAGAGGACTTCACCACTTTATTAAGTAACGGCTTTATCGACACTTTTAGATATCTTCATCCCGATACGGTGAAATATTCATGGTGGAGCTACCGTTCTCATGCCAGAGCTAACAACGCAGGCTGGCGGATTGACTACTTTGTGGTTTCAGATGGTTTGAAAGATCAAATTAAATCTGCCGATATTTTAACCGATATCCAAGGCTCCGATCATTGCCCAGTTGAACTAGATTTAAAGTAAAACATAAAATCCCTTTGAAGTAAGCAAACTAATGCTTAACTCCAAAGGAATTTTTTATTAACCAAATTAATTTGTTACATAAAAGCAGGCTTATCACCGTCAGTATCAGGTTGATTAATCCCAACAGAATGGCGGACTTCCTTAGTTGGATCTTCAATTAATTTGGAAACCAGGTCAGCGACACTCTTTCTGGAAACCTCAGTTCCTTTAAAGGGTTCGCCTTTTTGGGTGGTTTCATAACTGACAATATCTTTATTAGTTAACCAGGCAGGTCGAATCAATGTGTAATCCAAATCAGAATTTTCAATTACTTTAGCGGCTGCGCCATAATTAGTTAAGTAACTGCCAAGGGTCTTATTATTCCATTCACCGAACTTCCCCGGAACCTCATCGTAAATTCCAAGAGTGGAAATCCAAATCAAACGTTTAATATCAACGTGATCCATTGCTTCAACAACAGTTTTAGCCTGCTGCTCAATATCTTTGCCAGCTAAATTAGCATAAACAACATCAATGCCAGAAAGAGCACGATCTACCATATTTGGATCGGTCGCATCCCCTTCTTCAACATCTTCGCGACTAAGGTCTTGCAGTTCCAATCGCTCTGGATGACGCAAAAACAGTTTCAGATAATCTTTAGTTTCAGCTAAAATCTGCTTTTCAACGAGCTGAGCAATTTGACCATTTGCTCCTAAAATTAACACATTTGCCATGAGAGCACCTCCAATGTTTTACGCCTTGATTATAGAACAAAAAATGATGAAAAATTAAGGGCTGGCTTAATCGTCACTCACTTTAAGCGCATGAAAAAGCCCTTAAGAGTCACAACCTCTTAAGGGCTTTAGCGATTACACGTTTTCAACAATATTGGCATTTGAATATAACATATTCAAAAAATATTTTGGACTTGAAGTAACGACTCCAAAATCTTAAAGCTTAATCCCGTCTTTTCGGTATGCCCAAAGCACAACTACCAAGTTAATCAAAATTAAAAGTGTGGTGACCACAAAGACGTATCGATAGTCCAAAATCCCGGCGACTAGTGAGGCCAGCAGAGGGCCAACAACTGAACCTAATGACTGAAAAGACTGGTTCAAACTAAAAATTCGGCTGACCGCATCGGGTGGGGTCTCCAAAGTAGTCACGGTTTGAATGACTGGCATCATTGCGGCATTGGCAATTCCAAGCAGGAATCTTAAAATTCCCAACGGGATAATGGCAGTGACAAACGTAGTTGGAAACATTACCGCAGCGGCGACAATCAAGCCAACGATCAAGACTCGCTGAGGTCCAATTCGGTCTCCCAGCAAACCAAGTCTGGGTGCCGCAAACAGCGTGGCAATTCCGGGAAGTGAAGCAATAATTCCGGAAATAAAGGCAACGTTGCCCGATGAATGCATTAACTGTTTAACAAACAGTGAGATAATCGGGTTGATTGACATGGTGGCGGCCATAATCAGCATTGATGAAAGAATCATCGCGATAACAACTCGCTTATGTTTAATCCCAGCAAATGAATCCTTAAAACTGCTTTTGGCCTGTTTTGCCGTTGGGGTAAAGTTTTCGTGAACGAACAACCAGGTTACAATTGAAGCTAAAAACATCATGAACCCAAAAATATAAAAAGACAGCCGATACCCGAAAATTCCAGCCAAATAACCGCCAATCAACGGTCCGACCAGTTGACCAGAAACCGCCCCAGTCGTTAAAGTACCCATCGTTTGGCCACTCTTATTTCGCGGAACTTCGCTGGCAATTAGGGCATAGGCATTGTTTATGTACCCAGAAAAGGTCCCCTGGATAACCCTGATGGCAATTAGCATCCAAACACTGGTAGATAAACCAGTAATCGTGGCACTGATCGTCATGCCAATGGCCGCTCTCATCAGCATTGGTTTTCGGCCAGTTCTATCGGCAAGTTTCCCCCACAAAGGTGAAACAATTACCTGGGACAAAAAAACACCGGAAAAGGCAAGGCCTGAATAAAGGGTCAGTTGCCACTTGGGGAAGTTACCCATTTGCGCAATAAACAGTGGTAAAAAAGGCATCGACATACTGGCCCCCGCAGAGGTCGCGAAGTTGCCAAACCACAGTGCGTGCATATTCTTTTTCCATGTAGGTGTTTTAATTTTTCCCATTTATACCATTCCTTAATTTTCTAGACAATAACCATTATACAAGAATCCATAAAATGAGCAAATGTAGTATTGACAACTAAGTGACTAATGTGCATGTAATGTGGTTTAATTTATCATGAAAACCATTACGAAAGAAAGTGAGTCATATTCAAAACTACGAGATGTTCGCGCTTGGAACCCACATTACACTACAGATTAAAAATCCGGCAAATAATCTATTTCAAAAAACGGTTGATTTGATTAATCATTACGAGGATTTAATGACCGTTTCTCGTCTTCATTCCGAAATCATGACCGTGAATCAAAACGCTGGAGTGAAGCCAATTTCTATAAGTAAAGATGATTACTTTCTGGTCAAAAGAGCTGTTGAAGTCAGCAAATTCAATGCTGGTTTTGATGTCGCAATTGGTCCACTGACCAGACTCTGGCATATTGGCTTTGATGATGCCAAAGTCCCTACTAGAGCAGAAATATCTGCCAAGTTAAGCAAAATTGACCCAGCTCAAATTGCTTTAAATGACGGTGATCACTCAGTTTTTTTAAAACAACCCGGAATGGAACTTGATCTCGGCGGGATTGGCAAGGGATTCATTGCCGATGAAATTAAACAGTTTTGGCTTCAAAATGGAGTTAAACAGGGAATTATTAATTTAGGTGGTAATGTCCTCTTAGTGGGTGGCGGTAGCCATGAAAACCAAACCTGGACGGTGGGAATCCGTGAACCTTTTGAATCTTCAGATGATTATTTTGGCATCCTGGCCACCAAAGAAACTTCCTTAGTTACGTCAGGGATTTACGAAAGATTTTTACGAAAAGGCAATAAATTCTATCATCATATTATTGATCCCAGAAATGGTTATCCTTTAAAAACCAATTTAGCTTCGGCGACCGGAATCACGCCGAAATCAACTGAAGCAGAGGTCTGGTCAAGCTTAGGATTTTTTAACGGCCCTTATGGATTTCAAAAATACCTAAGTCATGCTAAAAGTGCAGTCAGTTTTATCTTTGTTACTCAAGATCACCAAGTATATATTTCCAAAGAGATTGCTAATAACTTTAAAATTGTTGATCCAGCATATAAAATAGAAGCACTGATATAAAAAATTAGGAGATGTTTGGGATGGCAGAAAGTACCCCTTCAATTAATGGATTAGTGGCAACATTTAAAACCGGAAAATTATCTTTAAAAGATATTGAAGCGATTTTCGCGGCTCTACCTTTAGAGATTGATTTTATTGATAAAAATGATAAATTTGCCTGGTTTTCAAATCAGCCAAACCGAAAGTACCCTCGCAGCGTAAAAGATTTAGGCAAGTCAGTCGATACTTGCCTGCCAAAAATGATGGTCGGCAAAATTTCTTCCATTATTTATGATTTAAAAAGTAACGAAAAAGATTCCGCTGAACTCTTGATCAACTCAAACGGCACGCGGGCATTGCTTAGCTTTTATGCCCTACGAAATGAAAAAAATGAGTATCAAGGGACAATTGAAGTTACCCAGGATGTTGAACACCTGGCTAACCTGTTAATTGATGGCAAGTGGCTTACCCCAGATGAAGCATTTCTTGCCAACAACCAAAAGGTTGATACTCCATATAACAAAGACCACCCTTACGTTGCCCCGAAATATGATAAACCGGATCATCCCAAACAAAAACCGGTTTCTCACAATTATGAGAAACCGGATACTTTGACTGGTGCTTCTGATGATCATTGGTTAAGTTAGTTAAATGACTCATTTAATATACTCGGAAAAATTTCTTCAAGATTAATTCTCCTGAAGAAATTTTTTTACATGTATAAATTAAAGTGTTTTGCTAAATACTTGGTAGTTAAACTGGTGGGAGATTTAATCAATTCCCCAGGAGTCCCTTTAGCCACAATCTTGCCGCCTTGTTCTCCGCCGCGAGGGCCAAGGTCAATCAAGTAATCTGAATTAGCCATTAAGTCAAGATCATGAGTAATCATAATGACCGTCGCCCCATGTTCCACTAAATCAGAAAAGATATTTAACAAAACGTGAACATCGATTGGGTGCAGACCGACTGTTGGTTCATCAAAGATAAACAAAGAATGCTTTTGTTGTTTTTTCATATGGGAGGTCAGCTTCAATCGCTGGGCTTCGCCACCCGATAATGTTGGCGTGCTTTCGCCAAGATGAAGGTATCCCATCCCCATTTGTTTCAAAACTTGCAAAGTTTGTCGCATAGAAGAACCTTCTGGGAATAAATTTTGAGCAGAATCAACATCATAATCCAAAACATCGGCAATTGATAAGCCGTGCCATTTTACCTGCAGGATTTTATTATTATATCGTTTCCCGTGACAAGTTGGACAAACTTCGACCATATCAGGTAAATACTGAATATCCAAGGATATCGAACCGGTTCCGCCACAAGTCGGGCATGCACCAGATTTATTATTATAGGAAAAATCACTGGCAGTTAAATGAGCCTTCTTTGCTGCTGGCAGGGCCGCATACATACGTCGCAAATGATCCATAATATTAGTATAAGTAGCAACAGTAGAACGAACATTTTTACCGACCGGAGTGGCATCAACACTAATAACGTGTTTAATATTTCCTGGATCAAAGTTCTTAACATAATCAGGAAGGTTTTGCTTACTAAGCTTAGCATTGAGAGAATCCAATAAACCATTTAATACTAATGTTGATTTACCAGCCCCTGAAAATCCAGTAACGGCAATCAATCGATTAATCGGAAAACTAACCGTTAAATTATTTAAGTTAAATTTGTGGGAAATTGTTAAATCAATTTTCCCTTGCTTGAAAATATCTGTCTTAGCTTGTTTTCTAGTTATTAAATCAGCTATTCCGGTGAGATAAGGGCCAATTAGGGACTGCTTATCTGTTTCAATTTGTTTCGGGGTGCCTTGAGCAATAATTCGGCCACCCTGAGATCCAGATCCTGGGCCAATTTCAATTACCCAGTCAGCAGCCGAAATAATCGAGGTCTCATGATCGACAACGACTAAAGAGTTTCCTTGATTAACCAATTCATGAAAGATTTTGATTAATCCTTTAACATTATATGGGTGCAAGCCAACGGAAGGTTCATCAAGGACATATAAAACACCAGTCGTTTGCGTTCGCAAAGTTCTGCCAAGCTGAATTCGCTGAAGTTCACCGGTTGAAAGTGAAGATCCGGCTCGTTCCATTGTTAAATAATTTAGGCCCAGATCCAAAAGCGGCTGCAGTTGATTAAGCAGTTCTCCAGTTAAATTATTATCCAAATCCTGCATATTATTTGGCAGCCATGCCTTGATTTTTTTGACAAACCCCGGAATTTCACTAAGCTGCATTTCGGCAACTTGGGCGATATTTTTGCCAACCATCAGCTGACCTAATCGATTTGGATTCATCCGAGTCCCATGACACACTGGACAAGTTGAGAACTTATAAAAACGATTCAACCGTTTTAAAGCAATGTCACTTTTAGTGGTAGCCATACTATCTTCAATGGCGTTATAGGCGTTTTCATACAATGCATTATCCATGTGAAATACCCGACCGTTGCGACTGGGAATATCAATGGTGAACTTCCTCTTTTCGCCATGTAAAACAAAATCTTTTTCTTTATCGGTTAACTGATTATACGGAACATCAATTCGAACTCCAGCCGCTTGGGCAACAATTGGCATGAAGTTTCTGCCAGGGGTTCGCCATGCCGAAACGGCTCCATCCTGAATTGATTTGGTTTGATCACCAACCAATAAGCTGGAATCAAGCTGCTTAGTAATCCCTAATCCTTGGCATTTTGGACAGGCCCCATCTGAATTAAAAGCAAAGTCTTCTGCTCCAAAAGCATGAAATTTAACCCCACAGGTTGGACATTGAATGACACCCATTTCTGCTCCCTGTTTATCCATAGCTTCAGCAATCTTAATGGTTGGTGGAACCTGATGACCATTGGGACAGACTGGTGAACCAAGTCTGGAAAACATTAATCTTAATACGTTAAATATTTCGGTCATTGTCCCCACAGTTGAGCGAGCTCCAGGTACTTGCGGCCGCTGCCTTAATGCCAAAGCCGAAGGAATGTGGCGGACTTCCTTAACATCAGCTCGGCCGACCTGGCTGATTCTTCGTCTGGTATAGGTGGCCAATGAGTCAAGATACCGGCGAGCGCCTTCGGAATACAAGATTCCCATGGCAAGGGACGATTTCCCGGATCCGGAAAGCCCTGACACTGCGACAAATTTATGCAGCGGGACATCGACGTTGATATCCTTTAAATTATTTACTTTTCCGCCAATAACTTCAATTTGGGTTGGCAGTTTTACATCCATTTAAAGACCTTCTTTAAATTAATTCTTGTTTAACAATTAACTTTAAATTAACCCAGCTTTGATTTGTTGGTTTACATATTCTAAAATATCTTCATTTTGTTGATTCAATAATGGCGGCAGGTTATCTAAATCAAAGTATTCCAGCCGAACGGTTTCGTTGCTGTCAGCTTCGTTAACATTGCCGCCTCTTGGAGTCACCAAATAAGGCAAGGTGATGACCTGACACTCATCGCCGTTAGGATACTTGGTAAAGCCTTGATCAAAGATCTTAAAAGGCTTAATTATCGAAACATCAATACCGCTGTCTTCTTTCATTTCGCGAATCAGTGCCTGAACAAACGTTTCACCATATTCCAAATACCCGCCAGGAGTGCTCCAGTTGTGGGTGTCCGTTCGCAAATTCAACAGGACTTGGTTCTTTTCATTAAGCACAATTCCGCAAGCCGCGTTAAGAATAATCGGCGTGTGGCCGACCTTAGAGCGGATCATTTTAATGTAACCGTATGTAGATGTCATAGAATCCCCTAACTTTACTTTATTTCCTTTATTATAATAGTAAAATTTGCCAACCTCTAGGACCTGTCTTCAAACTAGCAGGCTAATAAAAACATCGCAGACACAAATGAACAAAAGTCTATGGTTAATGACAGGCAGTTAGTAGATTTATTGCCCCGAAACCAGAATACTTAAAAATGAAAATCTTTGCGGATTTTCTACGGGTACAGTGTAAGTGGTAAACTTTCTTATAAGTATTGAAAAATTTTATTTCGAGGTAATCTTTGTGAACAAAACACGAGTTGAAGCCTTTACTGATGCAGTTCTGGCAATTATTTTGACGATTATGATTTTAGAATTTAAAACTCCTTCATCCGAACAACTGGGCCGTATCTTGAACCAGTGGCCGTACTTAGTTTCTTATGCAGTTGGTTATCTATTTATTGGTGTGGCTTGGTACAATCATCATTATTTATTTGAAAAAACTAAGCTGATTACTAAACAGATTTACTGGGTAAATAATTTTTGGCTATTTTCGACTTCATTTCTTCCGGTTGCGACAGCCTGGACCGGCCGTGATCTTAGTGCCCAAGGTCCCGAAATCTTCTACACCGGCGTTTATGTTGTATGGCTGTTTGCATATATTTTACTCAGCTATGTAATCGCCAATACAAACGCAAAACTAGGGCATCCCGAAATTGCTAAAGATATTCGGAATATGAAAGTCTATCAATTCACGACCAAGTTAAAATGGGTCATTCCCCAAATAATCATAATGATATTAGTATTAATATATTTACCTGCAATTCAGTTGTTCTTAATTGCGCTTAGGATGACAGTTGTTAGTGCCAACACTAATTCCGATAGTGACCGAGTAGCAGTCAATAAATAATGAACTTTCTCAATGAAAATTGAGCTCAAAAGGCTCCATCTATAGAAATTAGTCTAAAGATGGGGCCTTTTTTTCAAAAAATTAATGACAAGAGACTTTATGATTATCAAAATTTACTGCTAATCGAGGACTTTTAATTTTCCCCTAAAATCATCAAGGCTGGTATAGCCTTTTCGAGCCATAATTGCCAACAGTTCTTTTGTTACTTTTTCAAAAACTGGGGTGTCATCAAAGCCAAAATAAGTGCCGATTTGCACGGCATCAGCGCCGCACAAGATGTGTTCAAAGACATCTTCGCCGGTGTGGATTCCACCAGTCCCAATAATTTTGATTTCTGGATTTAATCGTAATCTAAGAGCACGAACATTAGCTAACGCTGTCGGTTTGATATACTCACCACTAATCCCGCCGAATCCACCTTTTGGCTTAATTAGAGTCTGTTCAGTTTCGGGATTAACGACTAAGCCATTACCAATCGTATTAATCGCATTAACATAGGTAATTGGATATTTGTTAAGCACTTTAGCAATTGAATCAAACTGATAAAAATCCAAGTATGGTGGCAACTTAATCCCTAAAGGCTTAGTAAAAAACTCAAATGCCTGGTTGAGAATGGCCTCAACGGAATCAAAATCATACGCAATCTGAGTTTCACCATCAATATTAGGACAGGAAAGGTTCATTTCAACTAAGCCTTGATAATCACTATCCTGGATTTTTTTTAGCAACTGAATATTTTCATCAATAGAGAGGCCAGCAATTGATAAAATTACCTGTTTGTTATTTTTACCTTCATTTTTAATCGCATAATCAAGGTAATAATCGATGCCATGATTTGGCAAACCCATGGAATTGATGCAGCCGTGAGGAAGGCCCTTCATTCTGGGCTCTGGATTACCTTCTCGGGGTTTCATTGTTGCACTTTTGGTGACAACACCACCAGCCCAAGAATTAATAATTGTATTCAACTGGGTTGAATCGGCATCCCTAACACCAGCAGCATTTAAAATCGGATTAGTAAATTTAAAGTTACCCATTTGGGTGTCTAATGAAATATCAGCCATTAACCTTCTCCTCATTTTTTGTCCAGTCCCAAGGGGCTTTGTGCCAGGTTGAAAGTTTCTTATATTGGGCGTCGGTAAATTGTTTTTCATCGTGGCCCTGCTTGATCATTTGGGCGTAACTTAACAGTGAATGAAGCTGAGTATTAGCGTCAGCAAAGTTCTTGTCCGCGTCTTTAAATCCATAAGTGTAGATTGAAGCAACTCCTTCAACTTTATAACCGGCTTTGCGAACGGCTTTTACAGCGCCTAAGACGCTGCCACCAGTTGAAATTAAATCATCAATCAAAACAACGTGGTCATCTTTAGAAATCCGGCCTTCAATTTGTTTGCCGGCACCATGATCCTTGGGTTTTGCCCGAACGTAGACCATCGGCAGGTTCAGTCTTTCGGCTACCCATGCTGCGTGAGGAATTCCGGCAGTAGCCACCCCGCCAATGACTGTGGCGTCTGGGTAATTAGCCTTAATAATTTCTGCCAAACCATCAGCAATCATCTTACGAAGATCTGGAATTGAAATAGTCAGTCGAAAATCAGTATAAACTGGCGATAAGATCCCACTGGCAAACCTGAATGGTTTATCGAGCGAGATACTGACAATTTTATTATCAATTAAAGACTGAATGATTTGCTTAGTTTGCATTATTCCATTCCTCCAACATTCCGTGATATGCCCTAACTGGATCATTTGACTTGATGATTGGTCGACCAACTACTAAAGCTGAGCTACCGTATTCAGCAGCTTGGCTAGGACTAGCGGTTCGCGACTGGTCATCTTTGGCCGCACCCTTTTCTCGAATTCCGGGAGTGACGTACAAAAAGTCATCGCCAACCTGTTTTTTAAGACTCTTAACTTCCAGCGGCGAAGTGATAACCCCGTCGGCGCCGGAAAACTTAGCCATTTTAGCGAGAGAAACAACTTGGTTAACCATATTTAAGCGACTATTTTGTTCATTCTTCAAGATTTCAGGAGTAATTGAGGTCAGCTCGGTAACAGCCAAGAGGTTGGCTGGTTTCACACCGGACTCTTTGGCCCCTTCCACCAATCCTTGTTTAGCGGCGGTAATCATTTTTGATCCCCCCAAGGCATGCACAGTAGTGTACTGAACCCCAAGTTTGCCGATTTGATGCATCCCACTTTTTACGGTGTTAGGAATATCAAAGAGTTTCAAATCCAAAAAAATCTGCAAACCCCGTTGTAAAAGTTCGTGAACGATCTGCGGACCTTCAGCATAAAACATCTCCATGCCAATCTTAACGGTTAGTTTCTCGTCTTTTGGAAACTCGTTAATGATATCAAACAAATCCTCCTTTGACGGAACATCAAGTGAAATTATAAGTGGCCCTTTCATGTTTTTCCTCCCAAGATTTTGCAAAAAAAGAGCCCGAATTCATGCAATAAAAGGGAAAATCTCTTTCTCGCAGAATCACGGACCTTTGCAAATTCGTCCGCTTATGGCCTCTCTGGACCAAATTAAAGCTGAATATTTATTTGTATTAACTTTATCACGCTGACGGGACATGTCAAGCAGTGATTGCTATGCGATGGCTCTAACTATGATTACTTATGGCTGGCATAGATAACTAATTTTCGGTTTGCGGTTACGTAATGACCGTTAGTAAGGATAAATCGAGTGGTTAAATTGTGCTTTCTAATTCCAATTATCCTCAGATATTTGCCTTTTTTATGATTACCCACTTTATAAGTCAAATTTACTTTTTTGTATTCGGTGATTCCTTGAGGATTAATAACTCGAATGTATTTATGAGATTTGGCATAGTAAACTGGTCGAACATAAGCAAAGTTTGCGGTGATGTAGCCAATCTTACCATCGGTTTTACTATGATGGTTGACGTCTTTGACTTTATATCTCAAAGCACCACTGGCAGAACGGGCGTAATTAATAACCACAAACATTGGCCGCTTGATTCTAGGCTTCTTAGCATAGGCAGCAATCCATTTACCACGGTTGAATTTAGCACTGCTATACATCTTAATTTTCTTTATCGAATAAACAGCAGCTCTTTTAGCAGCAATCCTGCCTGAAGAAATCTCGGAAGCACTTGGTTGAACGGAAGTCTGACTGCCAACGGCAGTACTTGTCGACGAACTTGGGTTACTTTGGCTAGAACTAGACTGGCTAGTTGTCGTTGGCACACTCGTAGTAGAAGTACTCTGAGTTGGATTCGAGGTACTTGGATCTGGATTCGAAGTACTTGTACTGGTAATTGAACTTGGATTTGAGGAAGGTGTAGATGAACCCGAACTGGAAGGAGTTGTCGAACTTGGCTGAGTGGGTTGGCTCGGTTGACTTGGTTGAGTGGGTTGGCTCGGCTGACTTGGCTTGCTGCCGTTTCCGGAACCACCTTTTGAAGTTGTAGAGGTGCTCGAAGATTTAGTGAAGATTAAGTAATAATCCCCATTATCATAAGTTTGAGTTTTGTTTAAATCAGCCAAACTGCTGGCAACAATATTGCCGCTCTTATCGACAATCTTATTACTGAATGAATAACCACTAATGGAACTAACCTTTGAAGTAAGACTAGTTTGGTCAGTCTCTGATAGTTTTTCACCCTTATTTCCACTGAGAGTTAGTTTAGCTGTTAGATCACTGCCATTTTGACTAGAATCTTTGAAGTAAAAAGTATCCGTAGCTTTAACAGGTTGGGACGGATTTGTTTGAGAGGGTGAAGCTGGGTTAGGGTCAATTGTTAGATTGGCTGTAACAGATGAAGAAGGGTTTCCAGCCTGCTGACTCACGCCAAGAATATTTACTGAATAATTTCCTGGATCTAGGTTAGTAGGATCACAGCTTTTTCCGTCGCTTTTATCTGTAGCGGAAATGATACTCAACTTAACTCCATTGGCCTGGTCAAAATCAGCTGCATTGATAATCGTTGCATCTGAACTACCGGCAGGAACGGCACGAACATAGGAAGTTGGTGAAATAAAGTCTTTTGCGACAGCCTGATACTTTATTTTTGGATCTTTATTAGCAGGTACTTTTTCATCTTGTGGTTGTAAAAATGGGACAAATCCAGTTCCACTAACGACCGGATCATAGGCCAAGCTTGAAGTTGGAGTACTTGGCTTAGGATCAGTAATTGGCTTGTCATTTGCATCTATGAAAGTTCCATAGACATGTGCGGTATCAGAAGGCTGTGGGGCATCAACTAGAAATGGAAAATTGAGTGAATCAGTTCCTAGACTCTTAAGTACCTTGGCGTGATTCCAATAATTCTTATTGTATTAGAATCAGGATATGAAATTGTCAGCCCACTAAATGGTGCCAATGCCCTGTAAGCTATTGCAGAATTTCGCTCAATTGGCATTGAACTGTGGATTTCTAGTCCATCAAGATTGCCAGGGATATCGGCCTGAGAAGAAGCAATTTGCGCGTAAGCAGCAAAAACTGGTTCAGAATAAAGAAACTTATATTCGTGGTCAGGGTAATCTGTACCAACGGCATTATAGCTGTAATTCTCCCTAGCAATAACAGGATCTGGAGCTGAAACTGGTAAAATGTAACCTGCTTGAGAAAAAGTATTGCCAAAGATAGAAACTCCTAAAGCCTTAGTCCCGGGTGTCGGATTTGAACTACTAACTTTTTGTAGTCCAGAGATTGTTAAGCCACCATTAGTAACCGGAATTGTCTGAGAACTACCGGCTTTTGGATCATAATTAGCTAGAAAAGTGTAAGTCTGATCAGGATCAATATCGCTCCGAACTTGAGTGTGAATTGAAATTGAAAGGCCTTTTGGATAACTTTGTTTGAATAAATCTGTGGCAGTCAAAATAATCGAATGAGTTGGTCCATCATATCTTTCAGCCAAATAATCGACATTATTTGGCTGACTTAGTTTAATTGATCCTTGATCAATAGCATTCCCTTGATCTTTAATAACTAATTGATCACCTGGTTGAATGGACTGTACACCCGGTGTGTTCCCGTTAGGATCATTAATAGTAAAGTTAAAATATGTATCTGTTCCAATTTGCTTAACTGTATTCAGATCAGTTTCCAAAGAAACCTGATTAGCACTTGATGCAGCACGGACAGAGGGAGAATTCACGACCATAAGTAGTGAAAACACTCCCAACACAAAAAATAAGAGAGAGGTCAAGAACAGCCCTTTCCTTTTAGTAGATTTACCCTTTAAATTCAACTTAGTTCCTCATTTCATTTGACTATCGACAACAACGTTTAAAATTATACCACTATCAAACAAAAACAAAGCTGTTAAATGAAAAAAGTGAAAAAAATCTAAGGTAATTTTACAAGAATTACTTTATTATCTTGAACAGCTTTTCAGCAATCAATTGATGGCCACGTTGATTCGGGTGAAAATCGTCACTGCCTCCCCATTTTGAAAAATCGGGAATAAGTCGGCCAGCGGGGCCAAAAACATCACTGCGATTGCGCCAAATATCTGATAAATCAGCAACGGGAACTTCTAGCTTTGCTCCCACCTCACGACAAACCTGATCAAATTGGATGATTGATGAAGTGACGGGATATTTTGGGTTGGTCCAAGCAGTCATTAAAATAATTTGTGAATCGGTTTTTTCTTTTAAAGATTCAATAATCTTTTTCAGTGAATTCCGATACAGTTGCAGATTTGTCGGCGTCGGTCCTTCAAACGCATCATTTGTGCCAAACTCTATAGTTACTAAGGCAGGTTTTTGTCTGATAATCATTGGAAGACAAGGGGCACCAAAATCGGTCGCCGTTTTACCTACTTCAGAGAGGCCGCGAAGTTTAATCTTTTTGCCAGTTGCCATTGCTAATTGATCCGCAAGCTTAAATACAAATCCGGATTTACGATTTTCGGCAAAAAGTCCTTGAGAAATACTGTCTCCCATAGGTGCATAACATATTTTTTCAGGACAATTTTCTTTTAAATAGGACAAAATGGCTTGCATTAGCTTTAACTCATTTCTTTTTTTAGATTTTAAAACTACTTCCAAGTAATTATACGCCGTAAATTACAAATGAAATTCGTTCTCTTTAATAACATTAACGACTCTCAGACACAAAAAGCTTTCGCATATACAGATACGCGAAAGCTAATCATTTTAATTATTGATATCTTTAAAACCAATGTCCTTTCGATAATAGAACTCGCTTAAACCAAGTTTGGCAAGTTCAGCATAAACCTTGGTTTTAGCTTCTTTTAGAGTTGAGGCATGGTCGAACAAAGTAAAGATTCGCCCGCCTTTACTATAAAGTTTGCCATTTTCTTCAGTAACGCCAGCAATATAAACATTTTCGGGCAAATCTGGTAAAGCAATATGTTGTTTAGGATTCTTGGGATAACCAGGAGCGGCTACAACCACCCCAAAATAAAAGTCCTTTTCTTGGAACTTAATGTCCGGCTGCTTTCGGTTTACCAAATCCATGGTGACTTGATAAAAATTACTTTCCATTTGGGGAAGGAGGACTTGAGTCTCTGGATCACCAAGTCGCAAGTTATACTCAATAACCTTTGGACCATCTGAGGTTAGCATACAGCCAACATAGATGATTCCGGAAAATTCAAGATCATCGGTTTTTAGTCCCTTTATTGTTGGATCAACGATTTGATCAACCGTGTCTTTAACAATAGTTGGGGTAATATGAGGAACTGGTGAATAAGCTCCCATACCACCAGTATTTGGACCAACTTCTCCTTCATAAAGCTTCTTATGATCCTGAGAAATCGGGAAGATGACTCGTTGTTGGCCGCCAACAAATACCATGACAGAATATTCTTCACCTTGAAGAAATTCTTCCAGGAGAATTTCGCCGGCTTTTTTCAAACTGGTTTGAATTGTTGGCTTTAGGTCCTTTTCATCTTTAACGATTGTGACCCCTTTACCACCAGCAAGGCCGTTTTCTTTGACGACAATTGGGAAATTCAACTTTTTAGCATAATCTAAAGCTTCGTCCACATTAGTAAAGGCTTGATACTTTGCCGTTGGAATATCATGACGCTTCATGAATTTCTTAGCAAATTCCTTATTACTTTCCAAACGGGCAGAACTTTGATTGGGGCCAAAAATCTTAAGACCCTGATCCTCAAAATAATCAACAATTCCCTTGGCAAGAGGAACCTCTGGGCCAACAAAAGTCAAGTCAACTTGGTTCTTCTTTGCAAACGCGGTCAGTCCAGCAAAATCGAGCTCGTCAATATCCTCGATATCAATGCCGCTTTTCTTCATTCCTGGATTTCCTGGTGCACAATAAACCTCATCAACCTGTGGGCTCTTAAGCATTTGAGCCGCAATTGCGTGCTCTCTAGCTCCGGAACCGATAACTAAAACTTTTGCCATACCTTACTGCTCCTCTCAAAAATTAATTTTAATGTCTAAAGTGTCTTCTTCCAGTCATAACCATCGCAATTCCCCACTTGTTAGCCATATCAATGGAGTCTTGATCACGGATACTACCACCTGGTTGGACAATTGCTTTGATGCCGTGCTTGGCAGCATACTCAACACAGTCATCCATTGGGAAGAATGCATCGGATGCTAATACGGCATTCTCATAACCATCTTTTGGCATTGCTTTTTGAATAGCAATCTTAGCAGAATCAATTCGATTTGGTTGACCGGAACCAATACCAAGAGTCCGAGTACCTGTTGTGACAGCAATCGCATTACTCTTAACGTATTTAACCACGTGTTGGGCAAACTGAAGAGCTTCCAGCTGCTTTTCAGTAGGGTGAGTCTTGGTTACTACTTTAAATTCAGGAAGTTGATCAATTGTGTGATCAACTTCTTGAATCAGCATACCGCCGCTAACGGTAATAACTTCGAAACGATCTGCCTGATCAGCATGTGACATATCAACTTGAAGCAAACGAATATTCTTCTTTTTAGCCAAAATATCATAAGCATCATCGGTAAATGAAGGGGCAATGATAATTTCCAAGAAAATCTTGTGCATTTTGGCGGCAGTTTCGGCATCAACTTCGCGGTTGCATGCAATAATTCCACCAAATATTGACATAGTATCTGATTCATAAGCCTCATCCCAAGCGGTGCTTAGGTCATCAGCAACCCCGACACCACATGGATTCATGTGCTTCATAGCAACAACGGTTGGTTTATCAAATTCAGTAACCATGTTCAAAGCTGCATTTGCATCCTTAATGTTATTGAACGAAAGTTCTTTACCATGAAGTTGTTTAGCAATAATTGAAAGTTTTGAAGGAATTGGATTACGGTAGAAAGCGGCCTTTTGATGACTGTTTTCACCATAGCGCAATGCTTGTTGTTTTTCCCAAGTCAAAGTTAATTTGTCTGGGAATTCTTCATCGGTGAAGTAATTTGAAATGATAGCGTCATAAGCTGCAGTAGTTCTAAATACTTTAGCAGCTAGATGTTTTCTGAAGTCACGATTATCGGTGCCATTCTTCAAAGCATCAATAACTGGTTGATAATCTTTAGGATCAACAACTGGTAAAACCCCTTCAAAGTTTTTGGCAGCGGCTCTTAACATCGACGGGCCACCAATATCAATTTGCTCAATTGCTTCTGGTTCGGTAATATTTGGCTTTTCAATTGTTTGTTTAAAAGGATAAAGGTTAACCGCAACCAGGTCGATTGGTGTAATCCCAGCGTCCTTCAATTGTTTCATATGATCAGGATCATCACGTTTTGCAAGAAGTCCGGCATGAATCTTTGGATGTAAAGTTTTAACCCGACCATCCAGCATCTCAGGAAAACCAGTAACTTCTTCGACACCAGTAACTTTAACACCGGCATCTTCCAGCGCCTTTTTAGTTCCGCCAGTTGAAACGATTTCGAAATCTAAATCTATTAATTGTTTAGCAAACTCAACCAAATTACTTTTATCAAAAACACTTAAAAGAGCTCGTCTTGCCATTATATTTCTCCTTTATCTAATAGTTCTTTGACAACTCGTGGATACAATTTGTGTTCGGTTTGGTGAATCTTGGCTTCCAATGAATCTCTAGTATCGTCTGGAAGTCTTCTGACTGGATCTTGTGCAATTATTTTGCCTGAATCAATCCCTGAATCTACCCAGTGAACAGTAACTCCGGTGACCTTAACACCATAATTCCAAGCATCATCAATTCCAGTACGACCTGGAAAACTTGGAAGCAGTGCCGGGTGAATATTAATAATTTTATTAGGGTAAACTGACAAAAGAGTTGGGCCAATTATTCTCATATAACCTGATAAAATAATGAATTCGACTCCTCTATCCTGAAGCTCCTTTAAAATTACCTTTTCGGCAGCCGCCTTATTAGGATACTTGCTAAAATTAATTACGAAAGTTGGGACAGATTCCTTTTCTGCTCGTTTTAAAACATGAGCTTTACTATGGTCGCAAACCAGAACGGAAACTTTAATCGGTAAATGATTCTTTTTAAAAGATTCCATCAGTGCAGAAAAATTAGTTCCCTCACCGGATGCAAATATTGCTATGTTCTTAGTTTCTGTCATTTCTATCCTCTTTGAATAATTACTTTCTGATCGCCTTTAATAACTTGACCGACCTGATAATATGTTTCTCCTACTTTGTTTAATTCTTGAGTAACTTTATCAACATTTTCTGGGTGAACTATCAAAACAAAGCCCAGCCCAAGGTTAAATGTTCTTTCCATATCGCGGTTAGAAAGCTTGCCAATCTTTTGAAGACTATTAAAGATTGGAGGAACTTCCCAACTACCATAATTAAATTTAGCTGATAAGCCATCAAGGATAACTCGATTAACGTTATCAGGTAAGCCACCGCCGGTAATGTGAGCTGCAGCTGTTATCAAATGTTCGTTTATCAAAGGCAAAACAGTTTTAACGTAAATTTTAGTTGGTTTTAGTAATTCATCTTGAAGTTCTTCAGTAGATCCAGGTAATTTGTCCGTCAACTGATAATTATTTTGTTTAAATAAAATCTCACGAACCAAACTAAAACCATTGGAATGCAAACCACTTGAAGCTAATCCAATTAAAACGTCGCCATTTTTAACATCTTTGGGATTTAATAAATCTTTTTTATCAGCAATTCCGACAGAAAATCCAGCCAAGTCATAATGGCCGTTGGAATACATATCTGGCATTTCAGCCGTTTCGCCGCCAATCAGTTTGGCTGAGGATTGTTTACATCCTTCAACTACTCCAGATACAATATCCGCTGCTTTTTTGGGTTCAAGTTTGCCAATTCCCAAGTAATCAAGAAAGAAAAGTGGTTTAGCACCTTGAGCCAAAACGTCGTTAACACACATGGCAACTAAATCAATCCCAACAGTTTTATGACGGTTAGCTTTAATTGCCACCATTAACTTGGTACCAACTCCGTCAGTACCAGAAACTAAAACGGGATCTTTATAAGAAGCCAGTTTTAACGCAAAGAGCCCTCCAAATGAACCCAAATCAGAGTTGTTTGAAAGGTCTTTTATTTCTTCAACGAACTTTTCGCCAGCATCAATGTCGACACCTGCTTTTTTGTAAGCATCTTCACTCATTTGGCAACCTCATCTAATCTCATCTTTGCCAAAGCCTTTTGATCATCATCATATTCTTTTTGGTAATCATAAAGCTTGGTTGGATAGTCGCCGGTAAAGTATGCAACACAAAGACCCTGATTTGGAGCATCAGACTTCAAGTTAATTGCTTTAATTAAGCTCTTGGTGCTAAGAAAGGCCAGTGAATCAGCACCAAAAATCGGACGCATTTCTTCAACTGTCTTATTAGCCGCAATCAGTTCGCAAACGTGTTGAATATCAATTCCGTAAAAGCATGGATATTTCAAAGCTGGTGAAGCAATTCTTAAATGAACACTGGCAGCACCAGCATCCTTCAAAAGTTTAACGATTCTGCGACTAGTAGTCCCACGCACGATGGAATCATCAACCAAGACAATATTTTTACCATCAACAACGCCTGGAACTGCGGCAAGTTTCATTTTAACCCCTTGCTCACGCAATGCCTGAGTAGGTTCGATGAAGGTCCTAGCAGAATACTGGTTTTTGATTAGGCCCATCTCATATGGCAATCCAGCAGCTTCGGCATAACCGGTAGCAGCTGAAAGCGAAGAGTTAGGGACTCCAATTACCATATCAGCATTTGGAACCGGATGTTCTTGAGCTAATAACTCACCCATTCGTTTTCTTGCTTTATGAACATTGACCCCATATATATCGGAATCAGGACGGGCAAAATAAATAAATTCCATTGAACAAATTGCTAACTGAGTATTAGTAGTATAAGTTTCAATTTTAATTCCGTTGTCATCAATTCTGAGCAATTGGCCAGGCTGAACATCAAACTTGAATTCAGCTCCGACAGCATTTAAAGCACAGGTTTCGCTGCAAACAACGTAAGCACCATTTTTAAGTTGGCCGACAACTAACGGACGAAAACCATTTGGATCCAGTGCGGCGTATAAGCGGTCTTTAGTAATTACCAGGTAGGCAAATCCGCCCTTGATAATATTCAAGGCTTCCTTCATCTGACCATCCAAGGTTGGTGCTTTACTTAAACGAATAAGATGCATCAGGTTTTCGGTATCAGAACTGGATTGATAAATGGCTCCCTGACTTTCCAACTTTTTACGAATAGAAATGGCATTTGTCAAATTACCATTATGAGCAATCGCAAACTGGGTATCAGAAAAGTTAAAAGGAAGTGGCTGAATGTTTTCCAAAAGGTTGCCACCTTCAGTTGAATAACGGACATGGCCAATTGCGGCCTGACCATTTAAATCATCAACTGATTCTGGAGTTGGAAAAACATCTGTCAGCAGTCCGAATCCCCGCTTAGTTCGAAGATTGCCGTTATTATTAACAGTGATTCCAGCTCCTTCTTGGCCACGATGCTGCAAAGCAAAGAGACCAAAGTAAGTTAGCCGAGCAGCATCTGGAGTACCCCAGACACCAAAAACACCACATTCTTCATTTAAACTTTTTACTTCAGCACACATGGCAAAGCTCCCTTCCATGTTTGATAGGCTTCATCAACTGCCATATCAAAGTAACTATCAGCAGTTTGGACAAACAAATGGTTATCGTTGGTGACCCTTCCTAGTAAGCTGGCATCCCCACCTACTAAAGTCTCAAACTGTTCGCGATTTTCTTCTGAAACAGAAACCACAAACCGTGATTGAGTTTCGGCAAAGAATTGTTTTGCAGTTAAGTCACTAACTAAATTAACTCCTAATTGATTACCAAAAGTGCTTTCTGCGATTGAGACAATCAAGCCACCTTCAGAAACATCATGAGCTGAATTCAACAAACCGTCATTAATAGCTTTTTGAACTAATTTTTGAATTTTAACTTCATAATCAAGATCAAAATTAAACAACTGGCCAGAAACTTTTCCAGTTTGCATTCTTTGGATTTCTGAACCATTGAAATCATCGCCAGTTTTGCCAAGAACATAAACTAAATCATTTGCTTGTTTTAAATCTTGAGTAGTAACTTTCTTTAAGTCATCGATTAAGCCAACCATTCCAACCATTGGGCTAGGATAGATTGCGACATCATCAAATTCATTATTTAAGGAAACATTACCAGAAATAACTGGACTTTCCAGTTTTTCACAGGCTTCTGACATTCCCATTACCGCTTGATCCAATTCATAAAATTGATCAGGCTTTTCTGGATTACCAAAATTCAAGCAATCAGTAATACCAAGAGGAAAAGCACCTGAGGCAACCACGTTTCTACCAGCTTCAGCAACTGCCATTTGGCCCCCTACTCGTGGATTGAGATACAAGTAACGACCATTAACATCAGTGGTAATTGCAATTGCTTTGTTCTTATGGAGAATTCTGACTACAGCTGCATCCGAGCCAGGGCCAACCACAGTATTGGTTTGAACTTGAGTGTCATAAGTCTTAAAAATATTTTCTTTTGATGCAATAGTTGGTTGAGAAAGCATTTTTCTCAATGTTTCAGTAGGCACTGAAACTTCAGGATCAAATTGTTCAGGACTCTCTTGGTCAATTCTTGCGGGTTCCTTAGATTCTCTGTGATAAACCGGAGCATCTGCAGAAAGTGAATCAACCGGAACATTAGCAACAACTTTGCCATGATGTTCCAAAACATAATCTGAACCATCAGTAACTCGGCCAATGACCACGGCATTGACACCGTGATCAGCAAACACTTTAAGGACTTCGTCTTCTTTGCCAGCTTTAACACAAAGAAGCATTCTTTCTTGAGATTCAGAAAGCATTAGTTCGAAAGCAGACATCCCTTTTTCACGTTGGGGAACTAAATCCAAGTTCAACTTCATGCCATTACCACCGGCTTTTGAGCCCATTTCAGCAGAAGATGAAACTAATCCAGCAGCACCCATATCCTGAATGCCGACTAATGCGTCTTTATGGTTATCAATAACATCCAAGCAGCCTTCCATAACTAATTTTTCATTAAATGGATCACCAACTTGAACGGCTGACCGCTGACTTTCATGTTCTGAATCAAATTCTGCAGAGGCAAATGAAGCACCGTTAATTCCGTCACGACCAGTATCAGCACCAACATAGATAATTGCATTGCCAGCACCGGCAGCGGCACCAACTTCCATATTGTCAATATTCATCAAGCCAACGCACATAACGTTAACTAATGGGTTATTTTGATAAGCGTCATCAAAGGCAGTATCACCGCCAACGGTAGGAACTCCAATACAGTTTCCGTAAGAAGAAATTCCGGCAACAATCTGAGAAATAAAATACTTATCAGCATCGTTTTTAACATTGCCAAATCTTAAACTATCAAGTGAAGCAATTGGCCGAGCACCCATGGAGAAAATATCTCTTAAGATGCCACCAACCCCGGTAGTAGCTCCTTGAAATGGTTCAACTGCTGAAGGGTGATTATGGCTTTCAGCCTTGAAAACAACTCCTTGGCCATCACCGATATCGATGATTCCGGCACCTTCACCAGGCCCTTTAACAACTCGTTTACCTTTGGTATAAAACTTCTTTAAAACTGGTTTTGAGTTTTTATATGAACAATGCTCACTCCACATTCCGGAGTACAAACCAATCTCAGTATAATTTGGCAGCCGATGCAGGACATTATCTTTAATAAGTCCATATTCATAGTCAGTCAAGCCCATACCACGATAAACTTTTTGATCTCTGATTTGTTCTGGAGTTGCTTGTTGTTGATTACTCATAGATAACCCCTCGGTCTTTGATTGTCTTTACGATTGAATAAAAAATTCCTTTGCCATCAGATGAGCCAAGAATATCTTCAACAGCTCTTTCTGGGTGAGGCATCATTCCTAAAACGTTGCCTTTTTTATTGATAATTCCGGCAATATTAGCAACACTGCCATTGGGATTATTCCAGTATTTAAATACAATTTGGTTATTTTCTTCAAGTTCACGTAATGTTTTAACATCGGCATAGTAGTTACCGTCACCGTGAGCAATTGGCAAAGTAATTTTTTGTTCGAAGTCATAGCCATTTGAAAACATCGTTTTATTATTATTAACGACCAACTTTTCTGGTTCACAAATAAATTTAGCAGAAACGTTCTTCTGCAAACTTCCAGGAAGCAGTCCGGCCTCCGTTAATATTTGAAAGCCATTGCAGATTCCCAAAACTGGTTTTCCAGATTCAGCGAATTTTTGCAGAGGTTTGATAATTGGTGAAAAACGGGCGATTGCCCCACTTCTGAGGTAATCCCCGTAAGAAAATCCACCAGGAACCAAAACCGCATCAAAGCCGTCCAAAGAATCTTTTTTATATGAAACTAATTCGGCATCTTCTTTAATGATGTCTTTAATTGCATAGTAGAGGTCCATTTCACAGTTGGAACCGGGAAATGAAAGAATGGCAAATTTCATTAAGCATTCGCTCCTTCAACAATTTCATAACGGTAGGATTCCATGTTAACGTTAGCTAAAAGCTTGTCACAGATTTCATTGATTTCTGAATCAATGTCTTTGGAATCATCATCAACGGTAATTTCAAAGTACTTGCCAAGCTTAACATCACTAATATTGGAGTATCCCAAGCGGTTTAAGGCACTATGAATTGCTTGAGCTTCTGGATTTAAAATTGATTTCTTGTAATTAACGTAAACTTTTACCAGTGTCATTAAACTTCCTCCACATTTTCGAGACGCTTAAGGATTTCTTCATATACGGGAACTAATTCACCAAGACCCTTTCTGAAAACATCTTTATCAAGTGACTTACGAGTGGTCTTATCAACTAAACGGCAGCTGTCAGGTGAAATTTCATCAGCTAAAATAAGTTGATTATCAGAATCAATTCCAAATTCAACTTTGAAGTCAACTAAATCAATATTCATTTCGGAGAAAATTTCTTTAAGTCTGTCATTAACCTTTAATGCAATTGCTCGCATTTGGTTCATTTGATCTTCATTAGCAACCTTTAAAGCAATTGCTTGGGAATCATTGATGAATGGATCGTTTAATTCGTCACTCTTGAACCAGAACTCTTGAACTGGCTTTTCAAACTTCATTAAATGTTCACAGGCAAATTTCTTTTCAAAACTGCCTGAAGCAAAGTTTCTAACAACCGTTTCGAGTTCAATAATTTTAACACGTTTAACCAACATATTGTTGGAATCAATTTGCTTAATGAAATGGTTTGTAATTCCATGGTTAGCAAGGTCTTGGAAAATCAAGCTGGAAATCTTGCAGTTGGTTTGGCCCTTACCGCTCATTTGAACTTTTTTCTTACCATTAAATGCAGTTACCTGGTCCATATAATGAACCCAAATAACATCGGGATCATTGGTTGTAAACATTTCCTTTGCTTTGCCTTTGTATAAAAGATCTTTCTTTTGGTATTCAGTCATTTTAATTTTCTCCCTTTAGCATTTTGGTAGATTCTAATAATTCATCAATATTGTTTCCTAAAACTGTGACATGGCCCATTTTTCTTTGGGGTCTAATTTCAGCCTTGCCATAATCGTGGAAGTGCCATTCTGGATGTTCAGGCAGCAGGTTCCTAGCAAGGGTTAAATCAGTTCCCAACAGATTTCTCATAACAGCTGGCTGCTTTTGAGTTATCTTTGGAATTGGCAATCCACAAATACTTCTAATGTGAGCTTCAAATTGAGATATGTTGCATGCTTCAATAGTGTAATGACCAGAGTTATGAGGTCTTGGTGCAAGTTCATTAACCATGATATGTGAGTCATCGAGAATAAACAGTTCAATCCCAAGTACTCCGTATAAATCCAAGCCATCGGCAATCTTTTCAGCAGCTTGTTTTGCCAAGTCATGAATCTTTTGGTCGAATTGACCAGGAGCAATCGTAGTATGAAGAATGTGATTTTTATGGCGATTTTCAACTAATGGGAAAGTAATGATATTGCCCTGTTTATCTCTAGTAACCATTACTGAAGCTTCAGCAATAAAGTTTTGTCTAGCTTCCAAAATACATTCCATCTTGGAATAAAGTTCAGCACCCTTTGCTAAATCTTCTGGACCGTTAATATCAATTTGGCCATGGCCATCATAGCCACCCTCAGTAGTTTTAAGAATTGCCGGGTAGCCAACTTCTTCAACTGCTTTTTTTAAAGACTCAGCATCCTTAACGGCAGCAAATTTAGTTACTGGCAAGCCACAGCTTTTAATGAAGTTTTTTTCATTCAAACGATCTCCGGTTATATGAAGCAAATTGACTCCTTGGGGAAGTTCAGTGACTTGTTTTGCTTTTAATAATGCATTTTCGTCAACATTTTCGAATTCATAGGTGAGAACGTCGCTTTTATTGGCTAATTCCATAATTGCATCAACATTGGCATATTCAGCCGTGATCTGAAAATCAGCAACTTGAGCAGCCGGAGCGTCCGGTGTTGGATCCAAAATACCAACTTTATAACCCATTGACTTAGCAATCAAAGCCATCATCTGGCCAAGCTGACCACCACCAACAATTCCGATTGTGGCTGGCGGTAATAAAGTTTTAATTGAACTGTTGCTCACTGTTCTTGGCCTCCACACGTTGATTTTCCTTGAATTGAGCTAACTTATCAGCAACTTTGTCATCATTAGTAGCAAGAATCTGAGCAGCTAATAAAGCTGAGTTCTTTGCCCCAGATTCACCAATGCTTACTGTAGCAACAGGAGCTCCAAATGGCATTTGAACAATTGATAGAAGTGAATCAACACCATTTAATGTTCGTGTTTTGATAGGGACACCAATAACCGGCAAAGTAGTATTTGCGGCTATCATTCCTGGAAGATGAGCGGCCCCACCAGCGCCAGCAATGATTACTTTTAAACCCTTTTGCCTAGCTGTCTTACCAAACTGCTGAAGCTCATCTGGCATTCTGTGTGCCGAAATAACGTGCTTTTCATAAGGTATTTCAAAGTTATCAAGCTGCTCACAAGCCAACTTCATTGTTGGCCAATCAGAGATTGATCCCATTGCAACGCCGACCAATGCTGCCATCAAAATCACTCACCTTTTCATTTAATTGTTTACATAATAATTAACATTTTAAAAAAAGTCAACGTTAATGTTCGGATTTTACCCGTTTTTCCCTGAATATGGCAAAATTTTTACCATTTTATGAGGAAACTTTAACCAACTAGTGTCAACTGCTTTATAATGAAAGACAATTAAAAAATTAAAAATCTAATTACCTATGTCTAAAGGTATAGGTCAATTCCTTTATTTTGTTAGAACATCTCACATTGAATGTCAGATACAAAAAAATATTTATTGCGATAATTCCTTTTAAATTAGCTTTTTGGTACCGATTTCATTAAAAAATACCGTCTTTCACGGAAACTTAATTTTCTTAAAAAGACTGGTATTTTTATTTTGGCAATGTTAGAATTTATGACATTAAAAGCAAAGGAGCGTTACTATGAATTTAGCAAATACTTCATTTATGATTTTATCTAGTATCTTGGTATTATTCATGACGCCTGGCTTAGCATTTTTTTATGGGGGCCTGGTATCAAAACGAAACGTTGTTAATACAATGCTCTCCGTTTTTATCATCACAGGATTGGCTATCGTTTTATGGATAGCATTTGGCTACACGATGTCGTTTGAAGGGGATATAGGCGGAATAATAGGTAACTTAAATCATTTCTTTATGAATGGAATTAATTTAACTGCTCTTACCGCTCAAAAAACGACAACCGGGATTTTTTCAATCTTTGAAATGATGTTTGCCATTATTACCCCAGCGCTGTTTGTTGGTGCTGTTGTTGGTCGAATTAGATTCAACTTTTTGTTAGTGTTCATTATTATATGGTCACTTTTAATTTATTATCCTATGGTCCATATGGTTTGGACACCAACAGGAATTTTAGCTAAGCTTGGAACTTTGGACTTTGCCGGTGGAACCGTTGTTCATATCGATGCTGGTGTTACTGCCTTTGTTCTTTCATTCTTCTTAGGTAAACGAATAAAATTTGGTGATGTTCCTCATACCCATTACAACTTACCTTGGGTTTTGCTTGGAGCAACAATTCTTTGGATTGGCTGGTATGGATTCAATGCCGGTTCAGCATTTGAAGTAAGCAACATCGCTGTTCAAGCCACAGTAACGACCACAGTTGCTACAGGTACTTCAATGATAACTTGGATGATTTTGGATATGATCTTTGTTCATAAACCACAATTAGTGGGTGTTTGTACCGGTACTCTTTGTGGATTAGTTGGGATCACTCCTGCTGCTGGTTTTGTTACCATCGCCGGATCATTCTGGATTGGAATGTTTGCCACATTTGCCAGTTACTTCTTTGTTAACTTCTTGAAAGATCGGATTGGTGTTGATGATGCTCTTGATGCCTTTGGTTGTCACGGAGTTTCCGGAATCGTTGGCAGTGTCTTCACTGGATTATTTGCTACCAAGGCAGTAAACCCAGCCGTTATCCATAACGGATTATTTTATGGTGGTGGCTGGACTCAGCTTGGAATCCAGCTTATCGCCACTTTATCCACTATCGTCTTTGTTACAGTTGTCTGCACCATTATTATCAAGGTAATGCAAGTCTTTATGAAGATGCGAGTTGATCGCAAAGAAGAGAAGATTGGCCTTGATGAAGGTGAACATGGTGAAGCTGCTGATTACACTGTTCCAATGACTGACAATCTTGCCGATTATGAATCTGATCTAAAATTATATAGTAAAGAATTTAGAGGCCAGATGAACGGCTTGCAGCCACATGATCCTGACCATTGATTCTAAAGATTTTTCAATATAAACAAAAAATGCTTTTGGAATTTGATATACTATTCCAAAAGCATTTTTATTATGGAGGCATAAATGGGATTTTCAAGAATCCAACCAGTTGAATTAGTTAACATGTGCATGATTACTAACCCCAAAAATGGAAAGGTCTTGATTCAGGATAAAACAGACATTAAATGGAAATTTGGTCATTCATTTCCCGGCGGCCATGTCGAACCAAATGAAACCCTCCTTGACGCAATGATCCGTGAAGTAAAGGAAGAAACTGGACTAGTCGTTTCTAATCTGGAAGCTTGTGGAACCGTTGAATGGTTTAGTGATAAACCTAAATATAGAAGAATAGGCTTCCTTTATAAAACTTCCACGTTTAAGGGGGAACTTATTTCTAGTGACGAAGGTAAAAATTTCTGGATGAATCCAGATGACCTTAATGAACAAAATACAGCTGAAAGTCTAATGAAGTTTATTGAAATTTTTAACCAGCCACAAAATTCGGCAGCTTATGGGAGAAAAATGAATGGACCTATAAAACTACAATAAAAAATCTCAGAAGGGTCTTTAATTCAAAATATGAATTAAGAATTCTTCTGAGATTTTTTCTTTTATTTGACGATCCCCATTGTTGAAGCAATCAAATAAATGTTCAAAATAATTAAAACAATTGCTGCAAACCAAGCACTCCATTTGACCCAAGCATGGTTTTTAAATTGACCCATAAGTTTTTCATCACTAGTAAAAATAACCAGCGGAATAACTGCAAATGGTAAGGCAATACTCAAGAACACCTGAGAAAAAGTCAAAAGATTTTCAATCTTAGCTTCATTACCATGATAATAAAAAGCAAAGATTAGAACTGGCGTTACCGCTAAGAGTCGGGTAATTAATCGTTGCAGCCAAAGCGGCATTCTTAATCTGATAAAGCCTTCCATTATGATCTGGCCAGAAAGTGTTCCCGTGATAGTAGAACTTTGCCCAGATGACAACAAGGCAATCGCAAACAACATACTTAAAACTGGACTGGCAATTGCACCAACAATAGCTGGATTACTCAAAGAATTGAACAAATCAACAAATCTGCCAAACGTGGTATTTTTGCCATAAAACAATGCAGCTCCAAGAATCAAAAGTAAACTGTTAACAACAAAAGCAATTGTTAGCTGGATATTAGAATCAATAGTAGAAAATCTGATTGCCCGGTGAACATTTTCGGGCTTTTCGCGGTTAACCGCTCTGGTCTGTGATATTGAAGAACCTAAATATAAATCATGGGGCATAACAGTTGCACCAACAATCCCTAATGACAGATACAACATTGGTTGATTAGTAATAATATCTGAATGAGGAATATAACCCATGATAACCTGGCGAAAATCAGGATTTGATAAAGCTACTTCATAAGCAAAAACCAAAAGAATAACTAAAACAAGAGTGGCAACAATAGCTTCAATCTTTCTAAAACCAAGCTTCATTAAAAGCAAGAGAAGTAAAACATCACAAGCAGTAATCATAATCCCGACAATTAACGGTATCTTGAAAATAAGTTCAATGGCTATCGCTGATCCAATAATTTCCGCAACATCAGTTGCCATAATTGCTAATTCAGTGATGATAAATAAAATCCAGCCAGTAAATTTGGTTGTTCGCTCTCGCGTAATCTGAGCAAGATCTTTTCCGGTAACAATTCCAAGTTTAGCGGCCATTGCCTGCAGCAGCATAGCGATTAAACTGGAAATTAAAATAACTGACAATAAGACATATTTAAACTGAGCACCACCGGCAATAGAAGTTATCCAGTTACCGGGATCCATATACCCTACAGCAATTAAAATCCCCGGACCAGTGTACGTGGCCAAAGTTTTCCAAAAGCCTGCATTAACCGGTACTTTGATGCTGCCGTTGATTTCATCAAGGCTTTTATTTTCACCCTCGGTACTTTGTATCATGCGATGTTTTTTTGATTATCCACGACGTTCTCCCTCATCATTAAGATCCCTCTTTTCATTGGTTTGAAATTCGGAACCCGAGTTAAATAGTGCTTAACTCAAATCCAACTAAATTATATAGATATTTTATAACAAGTCAACTTAATTTTTTGGTGGTAATTAACTTTCTGGCCACAAACACCATTAGGCCAGCAATATCATCAATAATTTGAGCAAGTAATAAAGGAAATTATCAATCAATTCCTTTCAAACCCTATTATAGGTTCAAGTTAAAAAGATTAACACTTATAATTGCCCCCTAAACTAATTTTTTTGCCTTTATTGATATAAAAAAATAAGTAAGCCAAACATCTTTTTTCTAAAATGTTTGCCTCACCTATCTAATGTTGATTAACTTTTTAAAAATAATTACTTATTTTGTGGGTCTAAAGCAACCAAACCACCTGCTGGGTTAGCAAGATTAGAATGATCTGCCTTAACAATTAATTGTTCGTTAACAAAGGCCATTTGACCAATTGAACTCATTTCACGACCATATCCAGAATTCTTAACACCACCAAATGGTAATTCAGGAAGTGATGACATGAAGTTGTTAACAAAAACCATGCCAGTTTCAATTTGAGAAGCAACTTCAGCACCGTGGTCAGCATCACCAGCAAAAACAATGCCACCTAAGCCATACATTGAATCATTAGCCAAGTCAATTGCTTCTTGTTCAGTATGAACTTTGTAAACTTGGGCAACTGGACCAAACATTTCTTCTCTGTATGCTGGATTGTCTTTGGAAATGTCAGTCAAAATTGTTGGGGTAAAGAATTGACCATCAAAGTCAGTAACCGGTTTGTTACCATAAGCAACTTTAGCACCAGCAGCAATCGCAGCATCTAGTTGACCTTGAAGCTTATTTTTAGCTCTTTCGCTGTTCATTGGCGCAAGAGTAGTGGCTGGATCCATTGGATCGCCCATCTTAACTTTGCTAAAGTTTTCTACTAACTTATCAAGGAATTCGTCATATACCTTATCCATTACAATGAATCTCTTTGATGAAGTACATACCTGGCCATCATTGTACAAACGGGCACGCCATGCAATATTGGTTACATCATCCATGTTTGCATCATCCAAAACAACGAATGCATCAGTTCCGCCAAGTTCCATGGTACTCTTCTTCAAATATTTGCCGGCAGCTGCAGCAACTGCTGTGCCACCCTTTTCTGACCCAGTCAAAGCAACGCCTTGAACTCTTGGATCAGCAATTGCTTTTGGAACTTGATCATAAGAAAGAAATAGGTTGGTTAATGAACCCTTAGGTGCTCCTGCTGCCAAAACAGCATCAGCAAATGCCTGAGCTGATCCTGGGGTAATTGCGGCGTGTTTTAAAATCATTGGATTGCCGACCATAAAGTTTGGGGCAAAAACCCGCATGATTTGATAATATGGAAAGTTCCATGGTTCAACCATCATGATTACACCAGTTGGGTGTTTTTCAACAATTGCTTCGCCAGTTGCAATAGTATCAATCTTGTATGGTTTTAAAAGTTCTTCGGAATGATCAGCAAACCAGTCAGCAATAATTGCGCAAAGTTCAACTTCACCACGTGATTCTGTTAACAGTTTTCCCATGTCAATGGTACAAGTTTTAGCTAAATCTTCTTCATGATCACGAAAATATTTGGCGATGTTATGAAGAATCTTAGCCCTTTCAGAAATATCCTGTTTTTTCCAAGTTTGATAAAGATCATATTCTTGAGCAATAGCTTCATCTAACTCTTGATCAGTTGAATTTGGGTATTCCTTCACCAATTCATTGTTAAAAGGGTTCAGTGTTCTATATGCCATTATGATTCCTCCTAAATTTTACGTAAATGATGAGACCACAAAAGGTATAAAACGAGCTAATCCAAAAAGTGGAAAAACTCGTATGTAAATATCAATGTGATGGTCTTACGGCTCTTTTTAACCGCCAAATTAAGTCTACCATGTGGTGAAAATAGAAGCAAGAATTTACTATTTTGTTTTCATATATAGGCTGAACCCCAATTGTTGAAAGAGACTATGCCGTTTTCATTTTCTTGGTATCTTTTTTGGTATCTTTTATAATTAAAGCAATAAATAATGCAAAGACTTCAAGAATTAAAAAGGTAAAAAATACTGTTTTAAAACCACTAAGATCCAAAATAACAGTGGCAATCACAATCGCCGTAGAACCTAAAATCTGTCTAACAGTGGCAATGATAGAAGAACCATGAGGAATTAAATCGTCACTTAGAGAATTTGCGCCCAAGGTTGTGGCTGGCATCATAGCAAAAGCATTACCAGCTTCAACCACCATGGTGCCAATGATTGCGATCCAAATATTTCTTAAGTCGGATGTTAGTAACAATAGCAGCCAGCCAATAATAAATAAAACAAAACCAATCACAATAACTGGTTTAAATCCAATTCTGTCGGCTAAACGCCCACTTCTTCGATTCAACCATGATAGTAATGCCGCTGCAGGAACAAGTGAAAGCCCAGACCACAGTGGGTTAAGGCCTAAAGACTGCTGAAAATATAATGGCATCACAATTGTGACAGTAATAAGAGACATATATGAAAGTGAGGTCAAAGCAACACCTAAATCAAAGTTTGGAATCGTCATAATATCCAGTCGTAAGAGTGGTTCAGGTTCTTTAAGCTGTCTTCTCACAAACAGCCAAAGAAGGCCAAGCGAAACCAGGAAGATTCCCCAGTTAAGATAGTTATCCATTGCCATCTTTGGTAATTCATTAATGAAATAAAGTAAACCAATAATACCAATTGAAAGAAATACCGAAAGAAAATCAAACCCTGATTTTTTCAGCTTCATTGGACTGCCAATTGTCTTCGTGGCCAAAATGAAAACCAATCCAAGAATAACCATAAAAGCAACGAAAATTGCCTGCCAATCAAATAGTCGCAGTAAAACTCCGGAAACAATTGGGCCGACTGCTAATGCCGAACCCATAACTAACCCAACGGTCCCCATAACAGTCCCCCGCCGTTTAATTGGGGTAATTTCCAAAATGACTGACTGGTAGGAAGGAAACAAAACGCCAACTGAAAATCCTTCCATCAATCTGCCAACCATCATAATTCCAAAATTTGGAGCAAAGATAATAATCAAAGTTCCAATTAGAAATATAGTGAGTAAAGTCAAATAAAGTGGTTTAAATTTGAAATTATTCATCAGCCAGGGTGACAAAGGCATAACCACTGACATAATCAGCATAAAACCGGTTGTCAGCCATGCAATTGTGCTTGCCGGCAAACTAAAGTATTTCATAAAAGTTGGATACGCCGTTGACAAAGCTGACTGACTTATCGACATTGTAAAAGTTCCCATCAAAAGAGTGGCGACAAACCACTTCTGCTTATTTTCTGCTGTTTCATCCATTTTCTTTCCCCCAAAAATAATAAAAAAGACCAGAAGTATGTCTTCACACACTCACTGGCCTCCTAAGTTAATTTACTAATTTATTTCTGTCTAACAACCATAACTGAAATTGGTGAATATTTTGCCATATATGCAGCCTGAGAACCAAATCGTTTTCTAAATCCGGTTTTTGCCAAAGAGCCAATAATTAACAGATCAGCTTTGGTCGCCGGAATAACGCTTTTAACAATTGTTTCACCAGGATCGCCTTCAGCGATGACCATCTCAACATTTTTTACGCCTGCTCGCAGTGCCAAATCACGATATCCAGCAATATGCTTTTCCAGGTCTTCACGTTTGCCATGAACATAATCCTTGCTAAGTGCCTGGTAAACATTCATTTCATCACTTTCAAGAATTGAGGTAATGTAAAGCGTTGCATCATGATCGCGGGCTTCATTAATGGCATATCTAAATGCGAGCTGAGCGTCAGGAGAATCATCAACACCAACTAATATTCGATTAAATTTGGTATGTTCTGAATTACCGTTATCCATTACTCTATCTCCTTTTACCAGTCTATTCTACTGCTAGTCTCCTGCTCTCTCAAGAACTTTATTGTTAGTTCTGCGCATATCAAATACAGTCCAAATCAACAAAGCAAGAATCAAGAAAATAAGGACATAAGCAATAGTGTTGGCAGTAGAAATCTGAGCAGCTGTTGGATTATCACCGTAAAATCCAGCAATGGAATCTGGCAGACCTTTCATATTCAGTGCTGTTAAAGCAATAACTGAGAACCAGCCAGCAATTTTGACCCAAATATTATTGGCAAATCTTTGTCCCTTCATATCAATCTTACTGTCAGTCATTAATAACAGCGGCAGCATTGAAAATGGTAAAGCAAACGCCAAGAATACCTGAGAATTATTCATTAGATTATTTAAAGCAATATGTTGCTGAATTGGCGTATCATGGCTAGTCATCGCAACACAAATCAAAACTGGAATAACTGAAATTAAACGAGTTACCAAACGACGCAGCCAAAGCGGCATCTTCATATGAATAAACCCTTCCATGATAACCTGGCCAGTTAATGTCCCAGTAATTGTGGAATTTTGTCCTGAAGCCAACAAAGCAACAGCAAACAAAACTGACAAAATCCCGGATTTGGCAACAGCAATTAAAACACCATTACTCAACATTGAAGTATTTGATAAAGCTTGGAATAAGCCGAAGAATGATGGATCTTTTACAGCCCCAGCTTTGAAAACAGCAACACCCATAATCAATAAAAGTGAGTTAACAACAAAGGCAAAAGAGAGTTGAATATTCGAGTCCCAAGTCGTAAATCTAACTGTTCTTGCAACATCATTTTCATCATTATGGTTAACTTTTCGAGTTTGAGAAATAGCTGAATGCAGGTACAAGTTATGGGGCATAACGGTAGCACCGATAATTCCTAAAGCTCCATTCAATGGGTTATCGCCACCAACTTCTGGAGATGATGCAAAGGTCTTAGTAGTTGGAATCAAACCCTTAAAGACACCTAGCCAATCAGGGTCTGAAAGGGCAACTTGATAAACAAAGACACACAAAATTACCATAATCAGACATACGACGATTGCTTCGATTTTTCTAAAACCAACTTTAGTCAATAATAGCAAAAGCAAAACATCAAAAACGGTAATAAATACGGCGTAAACCAATGGAATATGAAAAAGCAAATACAAAGCAATCGCAGCACCGATTACTTCGGCAATATCAGTTGCCATGATGGCTAATTCAGTAAGTAACCACAAAACAATTCCCAAAGTTTTACTAGTACGGGCTCGAATTGCCTGAGCTAAATCCATTTGAGTCACAATACCCAGTTTAGCCGCCATATACTGCAATAACATGGCAATTAAACTCGACATTAAGATAACAGACATTAGCAGGTACTGGAAGTTTTGCCCACCGGTAATTGAAGTTGACCAATTACCTGGGTCCATATAGCCCACGGCAACTAGTGCACCAGGGCCTGAGTACATAAATAATGTTTTCCAAAAACCCATCCCATGAGGAACAGCAATGGAACCATTAATCTCTTCTAGCGAAGGACCATTTGCGTAGTGAATTAAATGTTCCTTTTTTGAAGGCTTATCTTTTTTGTCCATGTTGAATTGATACCTCTTTTCAACACTTATCTTAATATCAGTTAATTTGAATGTAAATAACTTTTTGTTGCACCTAACTTTACTAAAATACTTCCTTTAGTTAAGGTAATTGGCATGTAATCGTTAACAAAATTTTTCAAAAAAATAAAGTGACCGTTATCTGGTCACTTTATTTATTACACTATTAACATGAACTTAATGCCTTTTTTAACTATTTTCAAAACTAGTTTCAGTTGCTTTTCTTCGATCCTTGAGAGTAAGAATTAAATTGAATCCTACTAACCAGATCAAAGCCCCCACTGCAGCAAAGATGGAAGCTTGGTTAAAGAAAAGACTGATAAATATTCCCACAAACAAAGCGATGGTCAAAGGATTAGACCATTTGTATCCAGGCATTTTAAAGCCATTTACGTTGAAATATTTGGACTGGCGATACTTCCAGTGAGCAACCATGGTTAAGATACATACCAAAAGATACATACCAAAATATAAATATCACTTGAAATAGAAGCAATGAACGTAAAGGCTGTTCCCAATGCATTAAATGAACTAATAATTGGCGCAAACAGCATCATGGCCGCTGAAAACAAGACGCTGACATAAGGAATACCACTCTTTGAAACCTTATTAAACGATTTTAGTGGGCCGTGAGATTCCTCGGCAAGCTGGTATAAATGACGGCCAGTCGAGAAAATGGCGCTATTTAAAGTAGAGCAGGCAGCAGCAATGACAACCATATTAATTATTTGTGAAGCCGCAGGCAGTCCCGCCAACTGAAAGATTTGAACAAATGGGCTTTGAGATTGACTCAAAGACTGCCAAGGTGTTATAGCCATAATCACTATCAAAGAACCAATGTAAAACAGCAGAATTCTGCCAATGATTTGGTTAACTGCTTTTGGCAACACTTTTAAAGGTTTCTTAGTTTCAGCAGTGGTGATGCCAACAAATTCCATCCCCTGAAAAGCAAAGAAGACCATTGGAAATGCATTTACAAACGAATGGATGCCATTTGGAAATAGAGTAAAACCTTGAGTAATGTTGCTCCATGAGGCATGCGTTCCTGCTGGATTTTGGTGGTGAGTAGCTACAAGATAAATTCCAATTCCAATTAAGGCCAGAATTGCGACTATCTTTATTCCTGACAGGAATGTTTCTGAATGACCAAAGGATTTTACCATCGACATATTAACGATTGTTAAAACCAGCAAAAAGATAACCTGAACTAACCACGAAGGAACTCCTGGTAGCCAAAACTTAATATAAGTGGAAATAGCGGTTAATTCTGCCATTCCCGCCAAAATCAGTTCCGCCCAGTAACTCCAAGCAGCGAAGTATCCCAATCTATGGTTAACGTATTTACCTATAAACGACACAAATGTGTGCTGCTCTGGATCGGAATACATCATTTCTCCAATCGCTCTCATCATGAAAAAGAAGAAGATTCCGATTAAAAGATAAACGAATAAAATTGAAGGCCCCGTTTCATGAATCGTACTTCCGGCTCCAAGAAACAATCCAGTTCCAATTGAACCCCCAAAAGCAATCATCTGAACCGCAATGTTGGAAAGTCCTCGACGGGTACCATCTTTATTAACCTCAATTTGTTCTGCCTGCGCTGCCATAATTTTTTGTGCCCCCTATTATTAACTATTTATTAAACCAGTTCGTTAACTTTACTATCGACCTTTGATAAAGCTTGATCCAAATCAGCGATTAGATCGTCGGCATTTTCAATTCCAACTGAAATTCTAATTAAATCACGAGTAATTCCGGCTTCTTTGAGTTCTTTATCGTTAAGTTGAGCATGGGTGGTTGAAGCTGGATGAATAATCAAGGATTTAGCATCCCCAACATTTGCTAAAAGTGAGAATAATTTGGTGCTCTCAGTCAACTTCTTGCCGGCTTCCTCGCCGCCCTTCAAACCAATTGTGAAGATTGAACCAACACCTCTTGGGAAGTACTTCTTGGCTAAGCCATAATACTTGCTGTCTTTTAGTTCAGGATACTTAATCCAGGCAACTTTTGGATTGCTGTTCAAATAGGCAACAACTTTTCTGGCGTTTTCTACATGACGTTCAACTCTAAGAGATAATGTTTCTAGTCCTTGGAGCAATAGAAATGAGTTAAAGGGACTAATCGCAGCACCATAATCACGAAGGCTTTCTGAACGAACTTTGGTTGTAAATGCTGCTCCCTTTAAATCAGCAAATACCAAACCATTATATTGAGCGTTTGGAGTCGTGAAACCAGGATATCTGCCGCTTTCTTTGTAATCAAACTTACCGTTTTCAACAATGATTCCGCCCATGGTAGTTCCGTGGCCTTCGATGAATTTGGTTGCTGATTCAATAACAACATCAGCACCGTGATCCAGAGGCTTGTATAAGTATGGTGAAGCAAACGTGTTGTCAACAATCAACAAAATCCCGTGATTATGAGCAATTTCAGCAACCTTATCAATATCAGTTAAATTAATGTTTGGGTTACCGATTGTTTCAAGGTATAAAGCCTTGGTATGGTCATTGATTTCTTTTTCAAAGTTTTCCGGATCATCGGAATTTACGAAATGGGTTTTAACTCCAAGCTTTGGCAAAGTAATGTTAAAGAGATTGTAAGTCCCACCATAAATAGTTCCGGCAGAAACAATTTCATCCCCTGCACCAGCAATGTTTGTAATCGCAGCGGAAATAGCTGCAGCACCAGTTGCTAATGTAACGCCTGAGGTCCCGTCTTCCAATGCGGCTACTCGCTTATCAACAACATCAGTCGTTGGGTTGGTTAATCTAGTGTAGATATTACCGGGATCCTTTAACGCAAATCGATCAGCTGCTTGTTTTGCGTTTTTAAAAACGTATGAAGTAGTTTGATAAATTGGAACCGCTCTGGCACCGGTTTCGTCAACAACTTGTCCTGCATGAACCTGTAATGTTTCAAAACTTAAACCTTTATTTTCTTTTTCACTCATAAGAAAGCCTCCTAAATTTTTAAAAACTTAAATATCATTATCAACAACTGAAAAAATTGCTCTCAAGCAAATAATTTGGAATAAAAAAGAGCACTCCTGCTTTTACAGAAGTGCTCTTGCACGTTACCATTCTGAGAATGCTTAAAAGGTCACCCAAATAAGCCTCAACAACCTACTTTCCAGGTAGATGAACCTGTGAAAAATAGGCGTGTCCAGTAACGAGGACCAAACCGTTTAGCACTAAAAAATCATGCTAACCAATCATCGGCCATTTTCGTTCTTCTTAAGTGATCACCTTTCATCAAAATGGTGACTCTCTAAGCACTCAATCCGAATTACTTTCCGAATCATTTCGTTTCACTTGATTTCCACCTAATATAATCAGCCTTTATGAGAATGTCAAGCCATTAAATTAAAACTATTTGGCTGATTTTATCCTGATAATATAGAAATAACAAATTTAAAAATTTTGTTTTATTAATTTTACTTGACAAGAATTAGAGATTTAGATATGATTGCCATTGAAATCTAATGATTAATCCGAAAAAGCTTTGAAGAGAAGAGTAACTGATTAACATGCTTAAAGAAAATCCGGTCGATGAGAAAGGATAGCGTTAATTAATTGGTGAAGATGAGCTCTGAATAGTCGAATTCAGTTAACGCTGAATTAGCGGTTGCAACCGTTACATTGCAAAGTATCGTTTTTTTAAGGTACTTTTTGAGGTGTTGTCTGTGAAGGCAATACGAATCATGGTGGTACAGCGAAACATTCGCCCCTCGACCAGTTTAGTGAGGTCGTGGGACGGATGCTTTTTTCTTTTCTAGATTTAGGCGACACATTTAAAAAACTTGTGTTGACTGCTAAAATTAGAATGTACCCAAAAATTTCAAAAGGAGATTTTTATTAATGGCAAAAGTTGAAAGTTTCACACTAGATCATACTAAAGTAAAGGCACCTTATGTTCGTTTGATTACCGAGGAACACGGGCCAAAGGGCGATGTAATTTCAAACTATGACTTGCGTTTGGTTCAACCAAACACTAATGCTATCCCAACTGCCGGTCTCCATACTATTGAGCATTTGCTTGCTGGATTATTGAGAGATCGTCTTGACGGCGTTATTGACTGTTCACCATTTGGTTGCCGAACAGGTTTTCATTTGATCACTTGGGGCGAGCATTCCACTACTGAAATTGCCAAGGCATTAAAGAGTTCTCTTGAAGAAATTGCCAACGACATTAAGTGGGAAGACGTTCCTGGTACTGATATTACCAGCTGTGGTAACTATCGTGATCACTCACTATTCTCTGCAAAGCAATGGTCTAGAGATATTCTTGCAAAAGGAATTTCAGACAAGCCATTCGAAAGACACGTTGTCGACTAGATAGCTTGACGATGACCACGTCAATTCCGGATTAATCATTAGTAATTATCTGCTTTTCAAATACTAGGAGGATTACTAATTATGACAACAACTATTGTAGGATTTCCAAGAATTGGCCATCATCGTGAATTAAAATTTGCTACTGAACATTATTGGAAAAATAAAATCGACCAGTCTGAACTTTTGGATACTGCTGCCAAGATTCGTCAAGAACATTGGCAGGACCAAAAAGATGCTGGCGTGGATTTAGTTCCCGTCGGAGATTTTTCATTCTTCGACGGTTTGTTGGATACAGCTAATTTATTAAACATTGTTCCTTCACGATATAAGAAATTAGGTTTGAATTCTTTAGATGAGTACTTCGCCCAAGCCCGTGGCTTTCAAAATGGTGATGAATCAGTTGCTGCTTTACCTATGAAAAAATGGTTTAACACTAACTACCACTACATTGTTCCTGAATTTTCAAATGAAACTTCAATTAAAGTTGCCGGCGATAAATTATTTAACGAAGTTGATGAAGCCTTAAAACAAGGTGTTAATGCAAAGGCAGTCATTGATGGCCCATACACCTTATTAAGATTAAGCCGATTTATTGACGACAAAAAGCCAGAAGATTTCGTCGATGATTTGATTGAAGCTTATAGCTCAGTTATTAAACAACTGGATTCAAAGAACGTCAAATGGATTCAAATCGATGAACCTGCTCTTTGTTTCGACGTTGATGATGAACAAAAGAAGATTTTTGATAAACTCTACAACGGCATCTTTGAAAACACTAAAGGCCGCTCAACCAAACTTTTACTCCAAACTTATTTTGGTGATATCCGCGACGTTTACGAAGATGTTACAACAAGTGATTTTGATGGCATTGGTTTGGACTTCGTTGAAGGAAAATATAATCTTGATTTAGTTAAAAAGTATGGATTCCCTGCCAATCAAGTTTTGTTTGCCGGCGTGGTAAACGGGAAAAACATTTGGCGCAACCATTATGACGACACCATCAAGTTGTTGGATCAAATTCCAGACAACGTAAAAGTAGTAATCAGCAGTTCCTGTTCACTTTTACATGTACCCTATACCTCTGCTGATGAAACCGAAGTTCCAAGTGACGTTCAACAACATTTAGCTTTTGCTATCGAAAAGCTTGGTGAAATTGTCGAACTCGATTCAATTTATAATGATCAAGCTGATGGCAAACGAGCCTTAGATACCAACGACAAACTGTTTAGAGAAATTAAACACCCTGAAAATCCAGCAGTTAAGAAACGAATTGCTAATTTAAGTTCTGCCGATTACACCAGATTACCTGACAGATCCGAAAGAGAAAAGATCCAGAAAAAAGAATTCAACTTACCATTATTACCAACAACCACAATTGGCTCATTCCCTCAAACTAAGGATGTTCGTCGAGCTCGGGCAAAACTGAGAAAGAATGAAATTACTAAAGATGAATACGATAACTTTATCAAAGGTAAGATTGACAGAATCCTGAAGATTCAAGAGGACATTGGCCTTGATGTCTTAGTTCATGGTGAATACGAACGAAACGACATGGTCGAGTACTTTGGCGAAAAGCTCGACGGTTTCCTGTTTACTCAAAACGGTTGGGTTCAATCCTATGGTACTCGTGGCGTCAAACCACCAATAATTTGGGGCGATGTTTCAAGAAATGGTTCTATTACCGTTGCCGCCTCTGTTTACGCTCAAAGTAAAACCAAAAAGTTGGTCAAAGGTATGTTAACTGGTCCTGTTACCATCTTTAACTGGTCATTCCCACGAGAAGACGTTACTCCTCGAGAATCAGTTACTCAAATTGCTTTGGCTCTTCAAGATGAGGTTTTGGATTTGGAAAAACATGGCATTAAGATTATCCAAATCGATGAACCTGCCCTTCGTGAAAACTTGCCACTAAGAAAATCACGTTGGTACAAGGATTATCTTGATTGGGCTGTTCCAGCATTCAGACTGACTCACAGTAAAGTTCAACCACAAACCCAAATTCATACCCATATGTGCTACAGCGAATTTGGCGATATTATCCAAGCCATTGACGATCTTGATGCAGATGTTATTTCATTTGAAGCATCTCGAGCCGACTTTACTTTAATTGATCAATTAGTTAAAGCTAACTTCCAGACCGAAGTTGGTCCTGGAGTATATGATATCCATTCACCAAGAGTTCCTTCAGAACAAGAAATTGAAGGTTTAATCAGAACTCTTGTTAAGAAGTTACCTGTTTCAAAGATTTGGATCAACCCTGACTGTGGTTTAAAGACCCGTTCAGAAGATGAAGCATTTGACAGCTTAAAGAACATTGTTGACGCAAATAAGAAAGTTAGGAGGAGCATCAATGAGCCTAACCCAGTTGTTTAATCAAAAAACGGTTTTCTCGCTCGAAGTGTTCCCACCAAAAAAATCATCTCCTGCTGAAGCTATCCTACCAACTCTTAAAGAACTGAAATCAATCAATCCTGATTTTATCTCGGTTACTTTAGGAGCTGGCGGTACTGGCAGAGACAATGGTACTGTCGAAATTGCGTCATTGATTCAAAATGATTTTAATACTCCAGCTGTTGCCCATATTCCTGGATTATATCAAACTAAAAGCCAAGTTTTGGACTTGCTCGATCGGTTGGAAAAAGTATCTGTAACTAACGTTTTAGCTTTAAGAGGAGATCGAATTGCTGGCAAGAAACCTGCTGGGGATTTTCAACACGCCAATGAGCTAGTTTCCTTTATTAAAGAAAAACGCCCAGAATTTTCAGTTTGTGGTGCGTGTTATCCAACATGTCATTATGATGCCGCCAACATTGTTGAAGATGTCAAAAATCTAAAACTAAAAGTTGATGCTGGCGCGGACCATTTAATCTCACAAGTTTTCTTTGACAATAATAGTTTTTATGATTTTAGAGAAAAAACTCAACTTGCCGGAATTAATGTTCCAATTGAAGCTGGAATCATGCCTTGTACTAACCGACGGCAAATTGAGCACATCGCCAAGATCGCAAATGTTCCATTGCCTAAAAAGTTCACATCGGTTTTTGATCGATATGAAAATGATAAGCAGGCAATGAAACAGGCCGGAATTGCTTTTGCGGTTGACCAAATCATCGATTTAGTCTCTCAGGGCGTGGATGGCATTCATTTGTACGCTATGAACCATGCTGATGTTGCTAAAGAAATTTGGCGCGAAACCAAATCAATTTTTGAGGCTACTCAAAAAGCTTAAAGGATAAAAAAAGATGTGAACCGATAAATTTAAATCGGTTCACATCTTTTTTAGGCTAATCCAAAGGCCCGAATAATTGCCATTGAAACAATTCCTACTAACACAATTATTAGTAAGTTTTTTGAAATAACTGCACTAATCAAAGAAGGAACGGAAGCCAAAACATTTTGAAGATTAAACCCCGGCCATCCTCCTTGGTGATAAACCAGCAAACTTTCCATAAAAATTGCTGCCAAAATCGCAACCGGAACAAAAATTAAAAAATGCAGCAGCCAAGCCGGCAATCTAAACTTCTTAACAATAATCACCGGAACGACTCTAATTAACCAGGTGACAAGGCCGCAAAGAAAAATCGTAATATAAACTTTTTCATTCATTTGCTTTTGCCACCCTTTTTTTCTTAGGTTTTCCTTCGACAACCATTCCAAAAATGGCACTAAGGATTGTTGCAAACAAAATAGTACTTGATCCTGGCATAAATCTCATTAGAATGTAAACACATGCAAAGGAAAAAACGGCAACGGCAATAAACAATCCGAAGGGTTTCGAATTATCAGTAATAATTTGTAAGTACAAAAGTCCCAAAAACATTGCCACAATTGCAAAGTCTAATCCAAATGTTGCGGGATTTTTAATAGCGCTTCCTAGAATTGCCCCCACGGCAGTGGAAAAGGACCAAACTAAGTAAGCCATAATATTAGCCGAATTAAACCAGGAAAAATTTAAAGTATGATCCGTATAGTTAAGCTTATTCATAGATAAAGCGAAAGTTTCATCAGTTACTAAGGTTGCCGTCCAAATATTTTTTGCCATTGATTCTCGTTTTAAATATGGGGCAACGGTCATGCTCATCAGACTCATGCGAGCCTGGATCAAAATCGTCGAAATAACTATTGAGGCTATTGTGCTGCCACTTAAAAGCATCCCGGCAATCATAAATTGAGCCGAGCCTCCATAAACAATCAAAGACATTAAAAAAACTGCAATAACCGATAAATTACTGGTCTTACCAACAATTCCAAAAGCAATACCAACACCTATGTATCCAACTAAAGTTGGGACAACATCTTTAACGCCACTTTTAAATGTAAGTTCTCCATTCAACTAAACTCCTCCTTTCGAATAAGTTTACTTCTAATATTATTGGAAAGCTTCTTCTTAATCAACCCCATTAATGCATTTATTGTTAAATAATTTGCGTTTTTTCAAAATAATGTGAATATAATTTAAACAAAAGGTATAAATAAATTCTTCTAGAATCCATTTGACTATTATTATTCATGTGTTATACTGTATATGTACTAAAAGTAAGTACATTTTAATGTTTTTTGCCTTTTCATTAGTTGCAATCAGGGGGTGTGACTATGATTAACCTTTATGTAGCACCAAGCAGTGCATCAAGTCGTAAAGCTCGCAAGTGGTTAACAGATCATGATCTTGACTTCAAAGAAAGAAATATTGCTAGAGATCCGTTGAACGCAGAAGAGATCAAACAATTATTAACACTCACCGAAAATGGTAGTGAAGATATTGTTTCAACCAGGTCAAATATCTTTAGAAAATTAAAACTTGATGTTAATAATCTGACTGTCTCCCAATTGATTGATTTAATGGTCAAGTATCCTGATCTCATCAAGAGACCATTGATATTCAACGATCAGTTATTACAAGTTGGCTTTAGTGAAGAAGATATACGGGCCTTTCTACCGCGAAGTGTTCGAGAAGCATCATTTCGCAAGCTAACTGAAAAGATTAGTTAACAAATTCAATAAAAGTAAAAAATACCAGTCATCGTTTGATGACTGGTATTTTTTATTGGTTCAAGTAACTTGTAAACAGTTTTTGATAGATCCTTATAAAGTTCAAATACATTTGCTTATCAACATATTCATTAACTTGATGGACTGTATCACTGCCTGGTCCGAAAATAACCAGTGGAAAACTTTTTTCCTTTCCCTTAAGTAAATTGGAAGCATCCGTAACTGGTGGAATTGCTCCAGCACTAATATTTTCCCCGGATATTTCTTTACCAACCTTTTGGGCCATCTTTAAAAGCAAAGAATCACCAGTAGTCTCAATGGACGGCTGAGACATATAAATATCCATCGAAATCTTGGCTCCGGCAGCATTTTGGGCTTCGACTAGTTCTTTAATTTTCTTTTCAACAACATCGTTATTAAACTCTGGAATTGTTCTAACATTAATTTCAGAAACTGCCCTTTCCGGAATGGAGTTTACTTGATCGCCACCATTAAATATCGTTGCATTAAAAGAAAGGTCACCCATCAGCTTACTATGTTTATCGGTACCTCTAAAAAGTTTATTTGCGTGATAAATCAAATCAACAAGCGGATCAATTGCATTATATCCTTGCTCTGGCATTGAACTGTGAGCTGCCTTGCCAATAGAAGTTAACTTGATATCCATTGAGCCCTTATGAGCAAAGGCAATTGAATATTGAGACGGCTCGCCGATAATTAGGGCATCAACATCGTTCATATAACCTTCATCGGCAAATTTTCTTGAGCCCAATTCGCCGACTTCCTCGCCCATTGTTGCCATCAAACGAATAGTTCCCTTTTTAAGCAAATCAGCGTCATGAATTTCAATCATAGCAATTACCATTGCGGCAAGTCCTGATTTCATATCAGCAGAACCTCTGCCAAAAAGTTTACCAGACCGTTCGGTTAAAGTGAAGGGATCACTATGCCACTGGGAATCATCTCCAGGGGCAACAACATCCATATGACCGGAAATTCCCAGAACTGGTTTACCATGACCAATCTCAGCCTCAAGGTCAACTCGACTATCAGAAACTGGAATGATTTTTGAATTAATATCATGTTGAGCTAATAACTTTTTAATGTAATTAGCAACATCATCCTCATGATTATTTACTGATTTAATTTTAATGAGATCCGAGAGAATCTGAACTTTCTCGGCATCAGAAAACACTGCCATTTTAAATGGCCTCCTTTCAAGCTTAATTTTATCACGGCAAAATTAACTGTATTTCAAATTTAATGAAAATGTCTTTAATATTATTAATACTTTGTGGTAAAATTATTAAGGTTAATTTAAAACGTAAGCCGAAAGGATGGATTTGGCAATGAATGCCGTAGTCGAACGTGAAGAAATTGAGTTAAATATGAATCGAAAGAAGTTTTATATCGCATTATTAAACGATATGTCACTGGATTTTCCTACTGACACCAATTATCAAGGAATGATCAGTACGATGATTCTGCATCTCCAAATTGGTGATGAAATCGCCCTGAGAATGATGGACTTATCTTCAAGCAATTTTAACGCATTTGCAAAATACTCAGATTTCTATGGCAATGCTGATCAAAAGATTAAAGCATGGCTAGAAGACGTTACTCCTTATGCTTTAAGCTTAGTTAGTTAAAAATTTATAATTTAAATAACAAAAACCCAGTTGGCCAAAGTTGGTTATCTGGGTTTTTAATATTTTGAAGTTTAGGTTCTATATATAAATTAAATATGATAAGAATAATAGTGTTCCGGTACTACTTAAGCATGTGGAAAGGGATTAGCGGAGGTTCGCGCTACATATTTAATATTTTGTACAGATAAAACGTGAGAAACAGGGCAAGATTCCTAAACGTAAGCACACTAAAGGCAGATTAAGCTGGGTTCAAACAACTCAAATGGCTGCACCTATATTTGTTATATAGATAAAACGTGAAAAAGAGGGCAGTACCCTAGACGTAAGCACAATAAAAGGAATTAGCCAAAACAGGCTAATTCCTTTTATTGCAACTTACGTTACGGGCACTATACGCCCTCTTTTTCACTCTCAACTTTTCTCTGAATCAAATCATGGATATGCTCGAACAAAATACCTTCTCGCAATCCACTAGTTGAAAATGTAATTCTATCGGAATCTAGATATCTCATTAATGAAACTACTGGAATCAGGCCGCCGACAATTATGTCTGCTCGGTCTTTGTTGATTCCCGGCACTTTTCTTCTCTCTTCATAGTTATAATCGGCAATCCTAGCAAATGTTTCGTCAGTTTGCTCGTCACTCATTCGGTAACCATGAATATCATCGGAATTAATAATATTGTCAAATCGCCGATTAATCTTGGCTAAGGTTCGATTACTACCACCTAAACCAATAATTGGCAGATTTAAGCCATTTCTTAACCACCAGACGCTGTTAAACATTCGGTAAATAAACTCCGTGGTTCTGACCAAACTGCCAGCTGTAATTTCGTCAGCCAACCCAAATCTCTGTGAAAGAGTCACTGAACCGACAGGCAAACTAATCAGGTTTTTAGCCTTCCCATTTTCTACCAAAATGATTTCCGAACTGGCACCGCCAGTGTCGATAATTACCGCATTTGTCGCCGGTAAAGTTTCGGTAACCCCGATGTAATCATAGTACGCCTCAGTTTCACCAGTAATAACTTCCAAATCCAGTCCTAACTGGTTTTTAACCTGCTTCAAAAATTTTTTTTGATTAGAAGCTTGCCGAACAGCCGCCGTAGCAACTGCTTTTATTTTTAAGTGATCTAACTGAGAATAATTATCCTTAAATTCTTTTAAGGCTCCCATAGTTCTTTCAATCGCTTCAGGTTGAAGAATCTTTTTATCACCCATATTTTCTGACAGGCGAACATATTCCTTCATTTGGGAAATGGTTTCATGAGACCCATCATCATTGATTTGGTTGACAGTCATTCGAACTGAATTAGAGCCTAAATCAATTACTGCAAAATTTTCCATTAGTCCTTGTCTCTCCCATCATCATCTAGCAAGTTGGGCTGATTCTCTGGACTTAACATTGGTTGAAATTCATTGTTATTAGTCACTTTTGAATCTTGTTGCTGCTTTTTAGCTTTTTTAGTAGCTTCTGCAGCAAAGTACTCCTGACAATTCAACGGCTCTTGTCCACGCCGATCTATTCGTGAGTACGTTCCGTCTCTTTGAAGGACTCGAGTCTTCACATTGTCATTCCACATTGTATCATAAATCCGAATTACTCTATCAAACAGGTCTTTTTGAAGGACTGGAAAAAGCTGTTCAACTCTTCGGTTAAGATTTCTGGTCATTAAATCAGCACTGGAAAGATAAACCGAAATATCGCCATCAAAATTAAACATGTAAATTCGACTGTGTTCAAGAAAACGGCCAACAATTGAATGAACGGTGACATTATCTGAAATACCTGGAATTCCGGTCTTTAAACAGCAAATACCACGAATAATAATGTCAACTTTGACGCCAGCATGTGAAGCTTTATAAATATTAGCAATCATATCCTGATCTGACAGCGAGTTCATCTTCATTCTGACACTAACCGGTTTGCCTTGCTTTGCCAGTTCAGATGCTTGGGCTAATTTGTCAGTAATAAAAGTTCGAATCCCTTTTGGCGAAATGTGAAGTTGATGGAAGTATGGTGGTCTTGAATATCCCGATAGCATATTAAAGATATTGGAAACATCCATGCCGATTTCACTGTTAGCAGTAAATTCACCTAAATCGGTGTACAAACGAGCAGTAACATCGTTATAATTCCCGGTTCCTAAGTGCATATACCGACGAATGCCACCACTTTCTCTTCTAACAACCAAGGCCAGCTTAGAGTGAGTCTTTAGACCAACTAAGCCATAGATAACGTGACAGCCCATTTTTTCAAGCTCTCTGGCCCAATGAACATTATTCTCTTCATCAAATCGAGCTTTAACTTCAACCAAAACGGTAACCTGTTTACCATTCTTAGCAGCCTGACCCAAGTATTTGATAATTGGTGAATCGCCTGAAACTCGATAAAGAGTCATCTTGATGGCCAAAACTTCGTCATCAGCCGATGCCTGACGAATAAACTCGATAACCGGATCAAATTTATCGTACGGATGCTGCATTAACCAATCATGAGCTCGGATTGCATCAAAAATGTTATGATCGTGATCCAATTCTTTTGCCATATAAGGAGTGTATGGTTTGTACAGCAAGTCATCGTGGCCAGTTACTTGTTTAACTAATTTACTTAGGAAGGTTAAATCAATCGGTCCATTAACTTCATATACAGCATCTTCATCGGTACCTAAAGCTTTAACAAGGCGCTTTCTGAGTTTTTTGCCAATAGTGGACTCAACTTCCAGTCGAATTACATGGCCATGCTCACGAAGCTCCAATTGTTGTTGAACCTTCTTCAGCAAATCAGAAGTATCCTCTTCGGCAACATCAAGATCCATGTCTCGAATTACCCGAAAAATTGTGGCTTCTTCGATGTTATAGTTTATAAACAATTCATCAGCAAACTGCTTGATGATATCCTCTAAAAGAATGAATTCATTTTGGCCGCCAGGTAATTTAACAACTCGAGGAAACATATCAGGAATTTGAAGCGAAGCAAATAATGTCCGTTTCTTATCCTTATCAGATAGTCGAAAGGCAATATTAAGCGAATCATTATAAATAAACGGAAACGGTCGCGAACTATCATCAGCCATTGGGGTTAATGCCGGAAATAGTTCATCGTGAAAGTAATTCTTAACAAACTGAAGCTGTTCTTCGTTCAAGTCATCAATGGTATGAAGATGGACTCCAATCGCCTCAACTGCTGGTAATAATGATCTGTTTAAGGTGCTATATTGCTTAATCAACATCTTATGGGATTCCTTATTGATTGCGGCCATTTGCTGCTTAGGCGTTAAGCCTGAAGCATCCGGTTCTTTATAATCAACTTGAATAAATTTAAGCAGTGAAGCAGCTCGGACCATAAAGAACTCATCCAAGTTACTTTGAGTAATTCCTAAAAACTTTAGCCGTTCAAGAAGCGGATTAGTCTTATCCCTAGCTTCTTCCAAAACTCGGTAGTTAAAATCCAGCCAGCTTAACTCCCGATTGCGATAAAGTTTTTTATCATAATAATCGATTTTAGCCATTCTTGGTGAACCTCCTTTGCTTTAAAACGGGCTTTAAACCATATGTTTCTTCAAAAAACCGGCTTTTCGAATTAAATACCCAGTTTTCAAAGGCCAGGTTAGAATTACTAAAAGCAGTAATAACTACCGTTTTCTTTTTTACCGAAACAGAAATTCTTTCAATTTTTTGTTGGCGATCATCGTCTAAAGCATCTGCCATTCTTAATATCGATGCCAATTTGGCAATTGTTCGTCGATTTTCCAACGATTCTTTTCTAAAGTGACTCAAATCATCGCTTGGGGTAGTTGAACTATGGTATCTAGTAATCGCCGCCACAATTTCTCGTTCATTATTGGAAAATCCCAAAATATCTGAATGCTTAATTATATAGTCGGAATGCAAATAATGATTGTGAACATCAATATAATCACCAACATCATGAAGAATCGAAGCAACTTCTAATTCAAGCCGGTCACGGTTACCCAGTTGATGTAATGATTTCATTTGATCAAAAAGATGAAGCGCAAATTTGGTAACCAGTGCCTGATGTTCATTATTAACTTGATAATGTTCAGCCATATTCAAAGCTGTGGTAACAATTTGATTATCAAAATTTTGTTTTAAGAATCCTTCTTTAACAGAGTGGTCAATAACGACCCCATTGATAATACCTTCGTCCAAAAGTCGAATTTTGCCGGCATTAACTAATTCAAGCAGCCGTTTGATTAAAAGGAGTTCTGGGAGAACCAAAGGAACATAGCTTTCTTCAATGTGATATTTTTCAATCAAATATTGATTAGAAAAATCCAAAACATTATCTTCTAAGTGATTAAATTCATCGGCAGAAAGCATTCCGTTAGATTCACGGTTAATATATTTGTCTACCAAAACTTTAAGGGGCACTGTTCCCATTAAAACCACCCGGCTTTTCTCATTGGCCTTGGGCTGATCTTCAATAAAATCACTTAACTTGCTATCAATGTAATCATTTAAAATTCCAATTGAATTGGGTGAACTCTGACGTAAGCTCTCCAAATCTTCGGCAATTCGAATTGGTCCTAAAGCAAAACTGCTGGAAAATTGAAATTCACCGTCCTGGAACTTAGTCAGAGTAGTCACCCCAGAAGTGATCGCAATCATATAAACCGATCCTTCAAGCGAAATTTTCTTTCGTTTTGCCCGAACTAAGATTTCCTGATTTCGATAAAAAGTTTCCTCACTTATCGATAGCCACTGAATTCTAAGACCAGTATGAATGAATAATTGATCAGCTATAAAATCAACATTAACCGCCTGAGATACGGCATGACTACCGTAAAACTGATAATCGGATACTCCATAATCATTTAGAACTTGAACAAAACCGCCAACCGCTTTTGAAATATCCAGCATTGTTTCGTAAGTAACTGGTTGATCATGGTAAATATAATCGCCGAGGTTAATACTCTTTTTCACGTTTTCCAGACTTTTCAAGGTTTTCAAATCAACAATTGAAAGCTGAATCCCAGAAACGTTGATCATAATAGCGCCAAAATATTTAGCACTCATAAAATATCTCCCCATTCTTAAAGGCATACAAACCTACTTTATCAGCTTTAGTATACAATATTTATTTTCAACTTAATTGATTATGCGACTTTATTTACAAAGATTTTTCATTAGAAATTATATTAACCGTCAATCATGAAAAACACTTTTCTATTTTAGAACCTTTGTAATATGTAATTATAAATTTTAAATTAAAAACAGAAATACAGCCAGTGACCTCATTTAAAATGTACATAATTCAAGCAAAATTAATTGTTTTGATTTTTAGTATTTATACACATAAAACCTGGGGCTTTAGCAATTTAGCTTCCATTAATTATGCAAATCTTGCAAGCCAGGATAATTTACAAGGTTCATCTTAAACTACGGAAGCTAAATTGCTAAAGCCCCATTTTATATTTTTTACAGATTTATAAAAGCTAAGCAACCTTTTTATCACTCTTTTTTTCAAGCAATGACAACTTGCCATCCAAAATTTGATAAATTACGTCGGCAAAATCTTCCAATCTTTCATCATGAGTGACCAAAACAATGGCTTTATTATTGTTATGAGCCAAATCTCGAAACATCGCCCCCACTTCCATCACTTTTTGGCTATCCAAAGCTGCGGTGGGTTCATCAGCCAAAACAATTGCAGGATCAACGTACAGTGCCCTGGCAATTGCTACTCTTTGAGTTTGCCCGCCTGACAACTGGGCTGGATACTTTTCCATCAAATTGGAAATACCTAGCTGAGAAAGAATCTCTTGAAAATGCTTTTTATCAACGTTCTTAGTTTTCTTGACTCTATCGACAAAACTAAATTGTTCTTTAACTTTTAAAAACGGGATCAGATTATATGACTGCAAAACAAAACCAACTTTATTTAAACGTAAGTGGTCTCTTTGCTTTAAGTTCATCTTATTTAAGTCGTTGCCTTCAACAATCACGTCCCCTGATGTAGGGGTTTGAATCCCGCCGGCAATCGTCAAAAAAGTGCTTTTTCCTGACCCGGAAGGACCGACAACGGCAACTAGTTGGCCAGGATTGACTTGAAAGTTAACATCTTTTAAAACGTGGACCTCAGCATCCCCAGTGCCAAATTTTTTATTAATATTTTTGAGTTCAACAACTGCCATATTTTAACCCCCAATTCCTTGAATTGGATCAACATGGGAGATCTTTTGCGCTGGGATAAAAGCACCAATTAGTCCCATGATTAAAATTCCAAGTGAAACCGACAGTAACAGTGGAAAATCATACTTGACCGGAATTCCTTGCGGCATAACGGTATTCAAGATTGCTGTCAAAATAGCGCCGAAGAAAATTCCGGCTAATATTAAAATTACCGATTGAGAAAATACTGAATAAGAAAGCTTCTTGGCCGGAATACCTTGCGCTCTTAAGACGGCATAAACGGGTAGAGATTGGATTGTCAGAATGTAGAGGAAAACTGCAATCAAAATGAGCGAAATAATCATTAAAAAGACGATCATGAATATGAAAGTTGAATTTTCAGCACTATAACCAGGTAATTTATTTATAAATGTCTGAATAGAATAGGATTTATAATTACTAGATTTTAATTTCAGCGAGTTCTTCTTTGAAAGAACTGCACTGCCAGCAAATGTCGAAGGATAACCATGCAAATCACGCCAAGCACTCAAAGTTCCGTATAATGCAGGAGCAACATTAAATTTTTGATTATTGGAAAAGCCAACAATGGTGAATTCCTTCTTATAATCATTTATTTTAATTTTGTCACCCAACTGATACCCATTGTCGTGAAATGATGAATCAACCACGACCGCATTACTTTTGGTAAATTTTCCTCCAGATTGAACAGCTAAATTTTTATATAAGAACTGGTTTTGATTAATACCAAAAAACATTGATGAAATTGTTTTACGGCCTTTAGACCTCACAATTGTTGGAATTTGGCCAATAACTGAGTTTTCTTTTGCGAACATATTACTGGGAATATCACTCTTTTGAACTGAGGATTGGCTTAAATTCAAATTGACACTCTTATCCATGGTAATACTTTGGACATTCCACCCATCGATCGCCTGAGTATTCTCTCCAGCCAGTCCAATGGCCACACTGGTCATAACGTAAATAAGAAAAATGATCAGTGAGATCATACCAATAATCAACCCATAGCGCAATTTCTCATGAAGAATTTCTTTAATGGCTAAATACATTCCCTCACCCTCTTAAAATCTTAGTGATAATTATTTTAAATCTTTCTAAAGCAGCGCCAGTCGTTTGCTGGCCTAACAGAATTGTTTTAACCGTCTCGTGACTCAGAATAACCGTCGCCCATTCAGTCGGTTTCATTTTCATATAACTCTTATCAATATTTGCTTTGACAAAAGATCCATTTTCTTGGAAATGCATTCTCATTAAATCCAAGTATTGACTATGAGAAACGCCATCAACGAAGTCTTTAATCTGTTTAACATAAAAATTTGGATCATTCTCCGCAACTTTAAAAGCTGGTTCAATATCTTGATGAATATCGCTAATAGCCTGGTTAATCGTGTACAAATAAGCATCATCGATGTTTTTAAAATATTTATAAAATGATCCCCGAGCAATCCGCGAATCTTTTACAATTGGGGCAATTTGGGCCGAAGAAAGTGGCCGGGAGCTAAACTCTTTTATCATGGCATTCAATATCCGCTGCTTTTTTTCTTTATTTAAATTATTAAATGTAGAACTGGGCAAATTGGCCACCACCTATAAATGACACGGTGTCACTTTTTTATTGTCTTTATACTATTCCCATTTTTCATCCAAGTCAAAAATAACGCCAAAAAAAGCAGTCCTTAAATTAAGGACTGCTGAATTTAAAATAGATAACTAAATTATATAATATTTTTTAATAAGCTGTCGTAGATCTGAACACTTCAGGGTTCTTGTTAGAAAGAAGCATTCCATGGCCACCAACAAAGAATAAGCTTTCAAATTCACGTTTTGAATTAAATCTGGTGTACTTGAAGTCTTTGCTAGTTAATGAGCCATTACCGTTGGTCTTGCTTTCAGGGAAACTGGCGATCGAGTCGTCAGAAACAATATATACCCGGCCATTATGACTGTTAAACCCAATTGATTGTTCATGAGTTCCAGTACCGTTTTTAAACAATTGCTTAGTCAAGGTAACTTTAACCGATTTAGAACCAATATTCATCTTATAGATCTTTACATGACCACTGGACATCTCCCAATAAAGAGCTGTTCCGTGATTATCAAAGGTTAAATCATGACCGCCCGGAATATATGCGCCACCATCGCTCATCTTAAAGGTGATTGATTTATTGGGCATAAGTGTACTGGTACTTATTCTTTGAACGGTGTTAGTCGGACCGCCTTTCATATCTCCACGATCACGCCACATCCATAATTCATGAGCCTTTGGGTTATATGCCAACGATTGACCGTGACCAACTTGGAAAATTTTGCTAACTTTCATCGCACTTGAATCTCTTGAAACTGTCAGATTTGACGACTTTTCAAGGCCCAAGCTACTCAATTCGCTAGTATCATAGCGGACAATAAAACCTTTCCCATTTAACTGGTGAGGCGAATAAACAACATATAAGTATTTACCGGCTCGAGCAGCTGACTGTGGATTGGTAAAGTTATAATCACTACTGCCCAAAGCAACATCAGGATGTGGCAACAAGTATTGAGTCTTAAATGTCCAAGGTGTGCCACTTTCACTTGAAATAGTATTTGAACCACTCGGATTTTTTGCCCAGGCATAATTAGGTGCCTTTACAAAATGAACATTACTGTCATTGACAATTCTAAGTGAAGAATCTCTGTAATAATTAAGTGCATTTGATTTTTGGACATAATTAGCAGCTTTGACAGCCCCCGCAGACAGTCCAAGAGCCGCAAACGTAACCCCGATTCCTAAAACAATTTTCTTTACCTTATTTTCCATTTCATTTACCCCTCGTCTATTAGTAGGAAGTTGTTGCTTGAAGAACTTCCGGTTCGTTATTTACCAGCAAATTTGCCCGTGATGAATCACCATAGGCAACACCCTCAAATTCTCTTTGGGGATCAAAGCCTGTCCATTCAAAATCCGAATTGGTAAGTGAGCCATGACCATCAAGCTTATCTGCAGGAAAGCTAGCTATCGAATCATCTGAAATTAGCAGCAAACGTTCCTTATCTGGATTATAGCTCATACTTTGCACTCTGGTACCAGGAATTTTTTTCAAAATTTGGTGGGTTAACTCAAATTCCGCATGATGACTAGAGATGCGGCCCTTATATACATACGCCCCAAACCCCGGATTGGTCCAAAAATATGCATCACCTGAATTGTCAAAAGTTAAATCATGCCCACCAGGAACCTGCATTCCATGACCCTTGAGAAGAATTCTAATCCCATGATCCGGCGTTAAAATTTTTGTATTGACGTGAACAATACATCCCCACTTATTGATTGGATTTCCATTACCTTTTTCATTATCTCGCCACATATACAAACCATGGTTTTTCAAATTATAAGCCAATGACTGCCCATGGCCAGTATCAAAAAGTGGACCAACTTTTATCTGTTTTTGGATCTGTTTTTGGATCCTTTTTTGAATCTTAGAGAATTTACCCTTCTTATTTGGTTGGTAAGCTAGAAATAACTCTAAGGGATGCATTCTAACCCCCATCGCATCAAGATTTTTGATATTATATCGAACAATTCTACCAGTATTATGTAAAGTCTTTGGACAGTATACAATGTATATATAATCTTTATGAGTCATGGCAATTGATTGAGGATTTCCCCAAGCCTCATGATTTTTACCAGGATCTGGCAGAAGATATCTAGTAACAAAAGTAACCCGTTTTCCTCGATTACCTCGAATCTCGTGTTTCTTGGTTGGGTCCATATCATGAAAAGAATGTTTAGGCTGTTTAATAAAATGAACCCTACTGTTATAAAGAAATCTTAACGATCCCTTTTCCAAAGCAGAACTGCGCTGATTATAAATACTTACTTTTGCAAAGACATTTTCTTGATAAAATACTAAAAGAACCCCAAAAACTGTCAAAAAAGTCAGCAAGAATTTTACCAATTTCACATAATCACCCTCTTCCAAATGATTATTGATGATATATTTTGATATTAGTTCAAAATTGCCTTTTGGTAAATACAAAAAAGAGGTTTTTAAGTTACAAAACCTCTTTATTCGTTATAGCTGAAACGCGAGAGTTTGACCGTTTAGCTTACGAAAATATTTTTATTTTTATATAGTGGAAACGTGAGAGTTTGACCAGCTTTCTAGAGCTAAGCCACGAATCGCCCAATAGCCAAAATCAGGCTATTAGGCGATTCGCAACTTAGCTTACGAAAGCTAACCGGTCAAACTCTCACTCTAGTTTTTAAAATGCACCTTGCCCGTCAAACTCTTCACCACGATCTTAATAATGCCAACATAGGCAACATCTTTTTCTGGTAGATGTTCCATCTTATGGCCGGTCTCGTGGATCAAAATATGCTGCAAAGCCTGAATTTTTCCTTGGGTATCCTCAATAAATGAAGCATCCCCGTTCCCCATTACACTTTGATAAGCGTACGATGGGGTTTCACTTTTGGCTTCCTCTGGTGACATATACTCACCACCATCGTCCATTTCAAAACCAATGTGTGGATTTTTGGCAATCAACTCTCGTTTAGTGCCAACCGGAGCTCCGTGGATGTACAAAGTCAGCTGGTCACCATCAAATTCATAGCCAAAATTAGTCGGAACCACATAGGGATAATCATCAGTATTAATACCCATCCGAATTACATGGGAATTTTGAACAATTTTTTTAATCTGTTCAAAATCAGTTACTTCGCGATCTTTTCTTCTCATATCAATTACCCTTAGTCAGAGCATGAACCTCATGCAGACTCTTCTTTCCATCGAGAATGGTAGCAACATCATCTAAAGCTATATCAACCATGTTCTCTACGGCAACCTCAGTATAAAAACCAACGTGTGGAGAAACATTAACATTGGGCATTGCCAACAGTTTTTCCAGGTTATCATTATTCAAAGGTTTACCGGACAAATCATTTTGAACAATTTTTTCTTCGCCTTCGAATGTATCAATGGCTGCTCCGGCAATCTCTTTATTATTCAAAGCGTCAACCAAGGCACCTGTGTCCACAACTTGGCCCCGTGAGCAGTTAATTAAAAATGCCGATTTCTTCATACTCTTTAGGGTATCCTTATTAATCATGTGTTCAGTTTCAGGGGTTAATGGTGTATGGCAAGTAACAATATCAGCTGTGGCAAATAAAGTCTTTTTATCAACGTAAGTAACAGTGTCGTTTAACTCAGGACGATGAATTGGGTCATTTGCTATCACATTGGAACCCAAAGCACGGAATATTCTGGCGACAGCGCTGCCGATCTTGCCGGCACCAATAATGCCAACAGTCATTGTGTGAATTTCCTTAGCCTCAACACCACCCCATGAAAAATCTCCATGAGCTTCACGAGCAGTTACGATTCCCATATGACGAACTAACCACATAACGTGGGCCAAAACCAATTCACTAACCGATCGAGGTGAATAAGCAGGAACATTAGTAACAGTAAGTCCATTTTCTTCAGCAGCTTTAACATTAATATTCTCATATCCGGTAGTCCTGGTAGTGTATTGTTTCATCCCGTAAGATTTTAATTTTTTGAATATTTCAGGATCATTCATTGGGGCATGCTGCTGAACAACAACCCCATCGTATCCCTTCGCCAATTCCGCAGTATCAGCGGTCATCGGTTCGGTATTGGTATCAACCTGATAACCATTTTTTCTTGCCCAAGCTCGAATTGCCGGATGTTCATCAGGACGGACAGTGTACATTAAAATTTTTCTCATCGTTAATTTCTCCTACTTTGATTCGACAAATTTTTGAATTCTTTGAACTGCTAAATTCAAATCATCCTCACTGGCAGCGTAACTCAAACGAAGGTAACCTTCACCGCCGGGTCCAAAGAACGAACCAGGAATAACGGCGACTTTAGCTTTATTAGCAAGTTCACGAGCAAAATCGACACTGTTTTCTTTAATCTTTTCTGGGATTTTGGCAAAAATGTAAAATGCACCGTCAGGATTAGGACATGAGAAGCCAGCTTTTTCCAAGCCTTTTTTCAAAAGCTTCTGGCGGTTAAGATATTCTTCTTTCATCGGTTGGGCATCATCAAAACCATTGGTAAATGCTTCTTTGGCAGCTGCTTGAACCATAGCGGCGCTCGAAGTGATAGTAAACTCGCTAACCTTAGCAATTTCATTAATCACGTCGGCAGGTCCGCCAATAACTCCAATTCTCCAGCCAGTCATAGCAAAGGCTTTTGAAACCCCATTAACAACTAATGTTTGTTCTGGCAAGATTGTTCCCATTGAGATGTGCTTTTCGCCGTAGGTTAACTCACTATAAATTTCATCACTCAAAATCATGATGTCGTATTTCTTAACAACATCAGCAATCTTTTGAAGATCTTCTTTTCGATAAGTAACTCCAGTAGGATTAGTTGGAAAGTTCAAAACGATTGCTTTTACGGTATCCTTGTTAGCTTCAATTGTTTCTTCCAGTTTTTCTGGTGAAAGAACAAAGTTATTTTTTGAAGTATCAATAAAAATTGGTTTAGCACCATTCAACATCGTAATTGGAATGTAGAATGGAAAAATTGGGGTTGGAATAATCACTGAATCGCCAGGATTAAGCATCGCTTCAAACGCTGAAAAAATCGCCCCTGTGGCTCCGGCTGTGATCAGAAGCTGATCTTTAGGGTCAAAATTTAAATCATATTTTTTATGAAAGTAATTTGCGGCTGCTTGGCGAAGTTCAAGAGTCCCTCTTGAATTGGTATAATGACTCTCATTGTCTTCGACAGCATTAATAGCCGCTTTTTTTATATGATCTGGGGTATTAAAGTCAGGTTCACCAATGGTCAACTTAACAATATCCTTAATTTGGGAAACTTCTTGATTAAATAACAAGATGTTTGACTGCTGCAACGATGTAACTCGTTTATTCATCTTGCTGACAAAACTACTACTCATAAAAGTGGTTCTCCTTTCAAAAAAAGACCCTTTCAATCTCACTGACTGAAAGGACCTAAGTTCTGTTTGATCCCGCACAGTCAAATTATTGATCTGCGCGGCCTGTAATTAATTTCATAACGAAATTCTCTTGGCTTCACAGATTTTATCCGAAAAACCAAAAGTAATATCGTTGACTATTCAATTGAGTAGAAGTAATTAAGTTCATAACTGGTTCTCCTCGAATAGGTTAACTAAATGATACCATTCTGAAAGCGGTTAGCAAGAGGAAAATGTGAAGTTCTCTCATTTCTGCCGTCAAAATTGCTGGGTTACAGTTCGATTGTAGTATTTGACGTAGTACTTACCAGTCTTAGCATCATGAGTAATTTTTGTCACGCTAGCATTATCTGGTTCTTGGATGCTCATCATATCAGCTTGATTTGTTACGTTGACTGCCCCTAATACAGCAGCTTTGATGGTAAAACCATGAGTAGCCAAGATAATTTTTTCATCAGGATGTTTTTTTGTATTATCATTCATAAAATCTACAACTCGTCGAATCACATTTTCAAAAGTTTCGCCATCCGCAAGCGACTGATAAGAAGGTAAAACATCATTTAAAACCTCATCAAAGACTTCTGGATGAGCAGCTTTAAGATCCGAATTCTTTTTGCCATCCCATTTACCATAAGAGATTTCCAGTAGTCTTTGGTCAGTCGAAAATGGCAGCTTAGCGTTTTGATTCAAAATGTTTGCAGTATCGACCGTTCGATCGAGTGGACTAGCAATAATTCTGTCAGCAAAGCCAATGGCAAAGTTTTTATGAAGCTGGGTTACTTGGCTAATGCCAACTTTGGAAAGCTGAGTAATCTTTGAATTGATTTGGCCTTGCTTAAGTCCGGCTGCATTGGCAGCAGTTTGACCATGACGCACAAAATAAAAATCAGTCATTTTATCTCCTTTTAATAATTTTAATTGATTGTATTATTTCATATTTTTAGGTCTAGAGAAACCATTTTCGAAAAAGTTATTGCATTTTTATGAGAGTTCTGTTAGATTTTAGTTAACGATACGTAGGAGGTCCATGATGAACTTAATTAAATTAACTAACGTAAATCAATCATCCTCCTGGTCTACAGTAATTTCTGTGTAGGCCAATTTTTGGTGCATTTCAAATGCCCAAAATCTTCGAAAGGTCTTCACAGAGGTTTTTCCGCTGTGAGGCCGGAAATGACAAAGCTCTCACAGCTGATAAAACTGCGAGAGCTTTTTTACGTATTAATATCAATAAAGGGGAAAAAACCAAATGAAAGTTTATAACTTCGCCGCCGGCCCGGCCACTTTACCTGCTACTGTAATTAGACAAATCCAAAACGAATTACCTTCCGTTGCCGGATCGGGAATGAGTATTCTTGAAATTTCTCATCGATCTGAACTCTTTGACAATATCATTAATGATGCCAAGCAAGACCTGGTTGACTTAATGAACATTCCTGATAATTATCACGTTTTGTTCTTCCAAGGCGGCGGAACAGGTCAGTTTGCCGCTGCTCCAATGAACTTAGCAACTAAATATCATAAGATTGCTTTACTGGATAGTGGTCACTGGGCAAATCGAGCTGGCGATGAAGCCGAAAATCTTGGCTTTGACGTTGACGTCATTGCTTCTGGAAAGAATGATAAATACGAAAAACTTCCTCATTTAAGTCAACAGCTACCTGCAAACATTTATGATTACCTTCACATAACCACAAACAACACAATTGAAGGCACTACTTATCACCAGATTAAAACCCAGGGGACCACTCCGATTGTGGGCGATATGTCCTCAAACTTCTTGGCTGAAAAATATAACGTCAACGATTTTGGTCTAATCTTTGCCGGAGCGCAAAAAAATCTTGGCCCTGCCGGTGTCACCGTAGCAATCGTTCGTGATGATCTTGTCCACCACGTTGACCATATTCCTAGTATTTTAGATTACGATTTATTTATCAAAAAAAATTCAATGTTTAATACGCCACCGGTTTTTGCGATTTATGCCGCTGGATTAGTCCTCAAATGGTTAAAAGATCAAGGAGGGATTGAAGGCATCCAAGCTGTCAACGAAAAGAAAGCTGCTCTTTTGTACGACTTTTTAGATCAATCCAAGATGTTCACCAATTATGTCAACAAACCAGATAGTTCTTTAACCAACGTTCCATTTAAAACAAATGATCCCGATTTGGATAAAAAAGCTATTCAAGAGGCAAAGGATGCCGGCCTAATGAACCTGAAGGGACATAGAAGTGTCGGCGGATTGCGAGCAAGCCTCTACAATGCAATGCCAATTGAAGGAGTCCATGCTTTAGTTGACTTCTTACACAAATTTGAAAAAGAAAACCAGGAGGTCTTAGGAAATGTACAACGTTAAAACCTACAATGCGATTGCGGAAGTTGGCCTAAAAGAATTTACCGACAATTACCAAATAAACAAAACAGATGATGCTGATGCTTATTTAATCAGGTCCGTTGATCTCCATAATCAGGAATTTCCAAACAATTTGAAGGTAATCGTTCGCTGTGGAGCAGGTTTTAATAACATTCCTTTGGATCGAGCAAGTGAACATGGGATTGCCGTTTTCACCACTCCTGGAAGTAATGCCAATGCTGTCAAAGAATTGATTATTGCGATGTTGGTTGCTGCTTCTAGAAACTTATTTGCTGCAGCTAATTACTCAGCCCACAATTCTGGAGCCGACATTTCTCTTCGAACCGAAAAAGACAAGACAAAATTTAATGGGACTGAATTAATTGGCAAAACTTTAGCCGTAATTGGTGTCGGTCATGTTGGTTCATTAGTCGCTAACGCTGCCAGTGCCCTGGGAGTAAAAGTGATCGGTTATGATCCATACCTTTCTGCCGATGCAGCATGGCATATTTCAACTACTATCAAACGGGCTAAGACCCTTGAAGAAGCCATCAAAAATGCCGATTATGTAACCATCCATGTTCCAAAGAACAAAGAAACAACTGGAATGATCAACGCTAGTGTGATTGCAAAGATGAAAAAAGGGGCAACCCTGTTAAATTTTGCTCGTGGTGGCATCGTAGATAACCAAGCTGCAGTTGATGCCCTCAATTCAGGTCAGCTGGATCATTACATGACTGACTTTGGTGATAATGTTCTTTTAAATAGGAAGGATATTGTTATTACTCCTCATATTGGCGGATCAACTCATGAGGCCGAAGCTAACGGTGCCGTTCAAGGAGCAAATACTATTATGACTTTTTTGGAAACCGGGAATGTCACTAACGCAGTCAATCTCCCAGATCTTTTTGTCCCATTTAAAAAGCCAAACCGAATTACTTTAATTCATCGAAATGTTCCTAACATGGTCGGCCAGATTGCCACTAATTTAGCAAATGTTGGTATTAACATTGATAGCATGAGTAATGCTGCTAGAGGATCGGTTGCTTATACCATTATTGATATCGATGCTATTGATAAAAACACCCAAGAAGAATTGCTTAAGCGATTAACTTCAATTAAGGATGTTTTCCGTGCTAGAATATTAGTTAACCAGGCTTAATAAGACTACGAAAACACTTCCTTTTCTGCTAAAATTGAGTTATGGTTTATGTGCTTAAATTAACAGGAGGGATTAGCTATGTTTAAGAAAACAATCAAGATTTTGATTGCCATTAGTTTAATCACACTTGGGATTTTGTTCGCGGGAACTACAAATTCACAAGCTGCCAAAACAAAGGATCCAATTGATACCAGTGGTTTCTTTACCAGTGATAAAGCTGCTTTTGCATTTCACTGGGAAAACATCAAAACAAACAATGGTGAAAAAAATGTCATAATTTTTGGGGATTTCCAAACACCAATTCTTGAAGTTGGTTATCCAACTTTAGTTAAATATAATAAAGACACAGCAACTATTAATTATCAATTAACTGACATAAAAGGAAATCTTTTAGCTCCAATTCATACCTTTACAGTCAAAAAAACCGGCTCAAACAGTTTTAAAGTTTACCTTGATAGTTTCCAGACTGGTCGACTTCCTTCAACCAAAGGAAATAGTTACACGTTCTCAAAAACAAAAACATCTCCTGCCGAAGTGTACGCCAACAAATATTCAGCCGGACCTTTAAACAAAGAGTTTACCAATAAGCTTGATGCCGTAGTTGAGGCAGAATATAAAGCTTCTCTAGAAAAAGGTGAAAATGTTAAAGATCCTGCTTCAGATCCTAATGTTCAGTCCTCAATCACAAAGAATGCAGCTGATGCTACAGCAAAGGCTGTTGAGCAGATGATTGTTGGTTTCAATACCGGCTCTAACCAAGATGAAGATCTTTCGAGCGGTAATGTGACTACTACTAACAATTAAAATTCAAACAAAATATAAAATAAGCCTCAGATAGCTAGTTAGTTATCTGAGGCTTATTTACTAAACTATTTTTTCAATTAAACAAAGTTCATAAACAAAGAAAGCTTGTTTAATTGATTAGACTTACTTAATGATTTTTTGGTTTGGATCAAGAACATTAATTACAATAACAATAACTAAAACAGCTACAGCAGCAATAAATACTCCGTGAAGGCTATTCAGAACAATTGCATCAATTTCTTGGCGTTGCGGAACAAAGCCCGAAAAGCTTGAACTGATAACCTTATTAACACTAGAAAATGGAATCCCATTAAGATTCAGGCGAATTACCAAATTTAGAATTGCCCCAAATACTCCAGTCATAACAGTCTGACCCAAAGATCTTCCAAGTGTCAAAACGGCTGTGGCTGAGCCAACCTGATCATTGAAGACCAAATGCTGTGAAAGAATGGTGTTCATGCTGATAACGATTCCCATTCCGGTTCCGTTAATCGCAGTGATAACGTAGAAAGCCCAAATAGGAAATTCCTTTTGAGCAAAAATCATTGTTCCATAAGCTAAGAATAAGACTCCTGTCACTAAAATAATGACTCTTTTAGGCACAAACCTGGCAATCAATCCGCCAACAAAGAAAGATGCTAAGAACCACATTACAGAGCTTGGAGTGATGACCAATCCAGCAACTGTTGCTGATACTCGGTATAAAGACTGCAGCCAAATTGGAAAGTAGATTTGATAGCCAATTAATACCCCACTAAGCAATGTAGCAGTTAAAATTTGGATTCCAAACGTGCGGTTGGCAAACATTTTTGGCGATATCAAAGGATTGGCAAAATCTCTTTCATATCGAACAAAAAAGATAAATATAATTAGTGCCGCTAAAATCAAAATTCCGGCAATTAAAGGAGCATTATCCAAAAATTGAACGCCAATCAATAAACTAATCAACCCAACTGAAAGCAAAACAATTCCATTCCAGTCAATGACAATCTTATCTTTATGTTTAAATGTTTCTTTATAGCCGAAAATACATATAAGAAAGACAAATATACCCAATGGTACATTAACGAAAAATACCCAGTGCCATGAAAGAGTATCAACCAAGAATCCTCCAATCAGTGGCCCAACCAAAGCTGAAATTCCCCAGGCAGTATTATTCATTGCCAAGACTTTTGCTCGTTGTTTGAAATCATAGTTATCGGCAATAATCGTAAAAGTTAAAGGCATTACCGCTCCGGCACCAATCCCTTGAATAGCCCGAAAGAAAATCAACATCCAAATAGAAGTGGAAAGGCCGCTTAAAAATGAACCAAGGGTAAAAACAAAAATCCCCCACATAAATAGTTTCTTACGGCCCATCATATCTGCTAATTTCCCATAAATTGGGGTTGTAATTGCCGTAGTGAACAAATAGGCACTCATAATCCAGCTTTGGTAGGCCAAACCATGAAGTTCACTAATAATTGAAGGCAAAGCCGTGGTAACGATAGTAACTTCCACAGAAGTCATAAAAGTAGAAATAAAAACCGCCAGCATAATTAACCAGCGATTTTTATTTTGATAACTAACTTGTTCTTTTTGCAAAATAAAACCGCCTTTCCAAAGGGTTACTAAAACAGCTTATACCCTTAATAAGGCGATTTCAAATTTTCTTTATTTTGCTTGATAAACTACTTTACCATCAACCAAAGTGTACATAGTTTTCCCATATACTTTCTGGCCAATAAATGGTGAATTGTTACCTTTTGAAGCAAAATCTTTTTTCTCGATTGTCGACTGATTTTTTAAATCAAAGATTGCTAAGTCAGCAGGCCAACCAACTTTGATTTTACCAACCTTTTTCATATCAAATTTCTTGGCTGGGTTTTTGCTCATCCACTTAATTAACTGCGGCAAAGTAAAGATACCAGTTTTAACAAATTTAGTGTAGAGCATGCTAAATGCCGTTTCACTACCGGTAATTCCAAATGGGGCAGTTTTAATTGATTGGTCCTTTTCTTTGTCGGTATGCGGAGCATGGTCAGTAGCAATCATGTCAATAGTTCCATTGAGCAAACCTTTAACCAAAGCTTGACGATCCTTTTCGCTTCTCAAAGGCGGATTCATCTTGAGCATTGAATTGTCTTCATTGATATCATCTCCTGATAAAATCAGGTGATGAGGGGACACTTCACACGTTACATGAATCCCTGCCTTTTTTGCCGCTTTAACAATTGCTAATGTGTGACGGGAGGAAACGTGGCAGATATGGTAATGAACGCCTGTTGCTTGCGCCAAGATAATATCTCGCGCAGCCTGAGCAGTTTCTGAAACCCACGGCATTGCCTTAATATTTAACTTCTTAGCGGCATCTTCACCTAACACACCGCCATAAGTTAAGGCATCATCTTGAACGTGCTCAACAATCGCCATGTCCAGTTCAGCCGCCTGCTGCATTGCCTCATACATCGTGTTGCTGCCTTGAATCCCGCTGCCGTCGTTACTGAAAGCAAATGCGCCAGCTTTTTTTAGGGCCTTGAAATTAACCAATTTACCGTCAGTCCGCCCAGACGTGATTGTAGCATACTGCTTAATGTGAACCACACCATCTTTTTTATTAATCTTTTGAATATCATTAAAGTGAGCAACGGTATCAGGAGCAGGCGTGACGTTAGGCATAGCACAGACAGTGGTAAATCCGCCATGAGCAGCAGCTTTTGAACCAGTTTTAATGGTTTCTTTATCAGTTTGGCCTGGTTCTCGATAGTGAACATGAACATCAACCAGTCCAGGAGCAACAAAAAGGCCGGTGGCGTCAATAACTTCATCGGCTTTTTTGGATAAATTCTTACCTATTTCTACTATTAAATTATCTTCAATTAAAATGTCGCGTTTGGAAACTTTTCCTTTATAAAGAACTTGACCGTTCTTAATTGCGGTTTTCATTTCTTTTAAACTCCCTAATTAGTCTTCGTCGTCAACGATAAGATTACGAGCACGAAGCATGCTTTCCATAATTGCCATTCTAACAAAGACACCATTATGCATTTGAGTAAAGATTCTTGAACGATCACATTCAACTAAGGAATCAGCAATTTCAACGCCACGATTTACGGGAGCCGGATGCATGATGATTGCTTGTGGAAGCATTCTTTGTTCACGTTCTTCAGTCAAACCATACTTGGCATTGTAAGCCTCTGCAGAAAAGCCGTCATTTTCGTCATCGGAGATTCTTTCGTGTTGAACCCTAAGGAACATCATGACATCCATGTGATCAACCAAATCATCGATTGGCATCCATTGACCATACTTAGCAAAGTCTTTAGTAAACCATTTCTTAGGTCCACCAAAATATACATGAGCACCTAACTCAGTGAGAACCTCCATATCAGAACGGGCAACTCTTGAATGACTGAGGTCACCAACCATGGCAATGTTTAAACCTTCAATATGGCCAAACTCTTCATAAATGGTCATCATATCAAGCATTGATTGTGAAGGGTGCTGGCCTGAACCATCACCGGCATTGGCGATGCCCATATGTATGTTAGGATCTTCAACTAATTCTTTGTAATAATCGTTAATTTTTGAACGAATTGCGACAACGTCAACGCCAATTGCTTGAACAGTTTTAAGCGTATCGGCCAGTGTTTCGCCTTTACTCATTGAGCTATGTGATGGATCAAAGTTAACAACCTGCAGGCCCAATTTTCTTTCAGCCATTTCAAAACTATTATGAGTACGGGTACTGTTTTCAAAAAACATGTTTAAAGCGTAAACTGGTCGTTTAAGTTGAATATGTTTACCTTGTTTAAACTCGCATGCTTCTTGAATGAAGGACATTACGTCATCTGCGCTAAGGTCTTCCATACTTACAACATTTTCAAAACTCAATGGTCTAGTTACCTGCATCATTTGCGATTCCTCCTAATAGAAAAGCGCCCTGCCGGTTTGGCAAAGCGCTCAATTTAGGATTTCTCCATATTATTAAGACGTTTTGCCCTCACCGGAGCAAATTTAACAATCATCAAAATTATTTTTCATAAATAAAGAGCCTCTCAACCGTGTAGGTAGAGAGACTCTGCAAATCCTAGGAATGACCCAGGTTTTCCATCGACCCTTCATAACCTCACGGGGTTATTTTTAAAGGCGCTTTATTTGATTAGAATGATAGTCTTTATTCCATTTAAATACAAGTCTTAATTACAATTTTTTCAAAAAATGTTTAAATATCCAAGAAATCAATTGTCATATATATAATAACTTTAGTCTATAAGAAAAGACTGATATAAAAGCCATTAGAATCAGTCACTAATAATTTATAAATATCCATTTCCAAATTATAATTTACATAAAATTCAAAAATACTCGGATATACTGCATAAATTCACTTGACAAAGTCTCTAAAACCCTTTATCTTTATTTAACAAAAGTATGATTTTCGAACACTGGGCAATTTTTGGGAGGGCTCGTAAATGAAGAAGTATTTAACGTTGGAAAACGGCGATGTCTTTGTTGGTGAAGCAAGCGGAGATACTGCTGCAGAAGTTGAAGGGGAACTTATCTTTACGACCAGTATGACAGGTTATCAGGAGACTGTTACTGATCCGTCATATACCGGCCAGATTATTTGTTTTACTTATCCACTAATTGGCAATTACGGCATTTCAAAAGATGTCAGCCAATCAAAAGAAATCGCGCCAACAGCAGTCGTTGCTTCCGAAATCGAAAAACACCCTTATCACTATGAGAGTGTTATTTCTATGGACGATTTTTTGAAAGAAAAACATGTTCCGGCAATCACCGGCATTGATACCCGTGAATTGACTAAGGTTATTAGAAAACATGGAACTATGGCTGCAAACCTTACCAACCATCCAGTTTCAAAGTCGCTTAATGATAATAACGAAAAAATTCTTTCAAAAATTAAACTTGCTTCAATGTCCACCTCAAACAATTCGCAAACAGATCACGTGGTGTTGATTGATTTTGGGGTTAAAAATAACATCATCAAATGCCTCCAAGATCTTGATGTAGATGTTACCGTTGTTGCACCAGACGTAACTTTTGAAGACATTGAACAGTTGAATCCAACCGGAATTTTAATTTCTAATGGGCCTGGTGATCCAACAGAGTATACATCATTTCTGCCAGTCATTAGAAAACTCCAGGATAATTACCCACTGCTTGGCATCTGTTTGGGCAATCAACTTCTTGCTTTAGCGAACGGAGCCAAAACTTACAAGATGACTTTTGGCCATCGGGGAATTAATCATCCAGTTAAAAACTTGGAAACCGGCAAAATTTATATTACTTCGCATAACCACGGTTACGCAGTGGATGCTGATTCAATAAAAAATACTCCTTTGAAAATAACTGAAGTTGAAGTAAACGATGGCACCGTTGAAGGATTAAGACTTCCCGGCAAGCCAGTATTTTCCGTTCAATATCATCCAGAAGCTGCTCCGGGACCACACGATGCCACCAAGATATTCAACGATTTCATCAACATTATGCACGAAAGCGAGGGAGTTAAATAATGCCAAAGAGAAAAGATATTAAAAAGATTGCCATTATTGGTTCAGGTCCAATTTTGATTGGTCAAGCTGCCGAGTTTGATTACTCAGGAAGTCAAGCTTGCCTAAGCCTTCGTGAGGAAGGTTATAAAGTTATTTTAATCAATTCCAACCCAGCAACAATAATGACCGATGATGATATCGCCGATAAGATTTATCTTGATCCTTTGACCCTCCCTAGTCTTAAAAAAATCATGAGAAAAGAACGTCCAGATGCAATTTTGCCTACTTTAGGTGGCCAAACCGGTTTGAACTTAGCCGTTGAGCTTAGCAAAGACGGCATTTTGGATGAATTAGGAATTGAACTTTTAGGCACTAATCTGCATACAATTAACCAAGCAGAAGACCGTGAAGCTTTCAAAGAATTAATGGAAAAACTTGGCGAACCAATTCCGGATTCATTAACTGTTCATGACTATAAAAGTGGTTTTAACTTTGCCCACAAAATTGGTTATCCAGTAATTATCCGGCCGGCTTACACATTAGGCGGGACTGGTGGTGGAATTGCCAAAAACGACAAAGAGCTAGACTTTATTTTAAATCGTGGCTTAACAATGTCACCTACTACCGAATGCTTGGTTGAAAAAAGTATTGCCGGCTTTAAAGAAATTGAATTTGAAGTTATGAGAGACCATGCTGGCAACTCAATTATTGTCACTGGAATGGAAAACTTTGACCCAGTTGGGATTCATACTGGTGATTCAATTGTTTTTGCTCCAACTCAAACTTTAACTGATACAGAATATCAAAGATTAAGAGACGCTTCACTTAAAATTGTTAATGCATTAAAGATCGAAGGCGGCTGCAATGTTCAGTTAGCTCAAGATCCTAACAGTGAACAATTTTATGTTATTGAAGTTAACCCAAGAGTTAGCCGTTCATCTGCCTTAGCCTCAAAAGCAACTGGATACCCAATTGCAAAAATTGCCGCTAAGATTGCTGTTGGTTTAACCTTGGATGAAATTATTAACCCAATAACGAAAACCACGTACGCAATGTTCGAGCCAGCGCTAGACTATGTCGTAGCAAAGATTCCTCGTTTTTCTTTTGATAAGTTCACGAACGCCGATCGCAAACTGGGAACTCAAATGAAGGCTACCGGTGAAGTAATGGCAATCGGCAGAAACATTGAAGAATCATTGATTAAAGCTGTTCAATCACTGGAACTAAATAAGAAACTTCAAAATAATCTAGTTTCCGAAGATGACGCCAAGTTATCACTTCCTGACTTATTAAAGAAAATCCAAACCGGAACTGATGTTAGATTATTTGGTATTTTCACTGCAATGGCTAAAGGGGCTACCATTGAGCAAATTCATGCATCAACCAAGATTGATCCTTTCTTCCTATCTAAGATGCAAAACATCATGTATTTACACAAGAAGCTTCAATCTGGAGAATTAACTGCTGACTTGTTAGAGCAAGCCAGAAAGTATGGATTTGACAACGAGATGATCAAAACAATTCACCCAATTAGCGATGAAGATTTGGCCAAGTTGGATAAATTGGCTGATCAACACCTTGTTTATAAGATGGTTGATACATGTGCCGCTGAATTCGAAAGTAAAACTCCTTATTATTACAGTACTATCGGTTCAGAAAATGAGAGCAAACCAATTGGCAACAGTATCTTAGTTATTGGTGCTGGCCCTATCAGAATTGGCCAAGGAGTTGAGTTCGATTATGCCACCGTTCACTGTGTCAAAGCTATTCAGGCAGCTGGCTACAATGCGATTATCATCAATAACAACCCAGAAACTGTTTCGACTGATTTCTCCATTTCTGACAAACTTTATTTTGAACCATTAACCATCGATAGTGTCATGCACGTTGTAGATCTTGAAAAGCCACTTGGCGCAATTGTTGAATTTGGTGGCCAAACTGCTATCAACTTAACTGAAGGTCTGACTAAGCATGGGGTTAAAATTCTTGGGACATCCCTTGAGGGAATTGAAGCAACTGAAGATCGTCATGATTTCGAACAACTGGAAATCAAACAAAATATTGCTCACCCAGCAGGCAACACGGCCGTAGACATTCCCGACGCGATTAAAATTGCTGACAAGATTGGCTATCCCGTATTGGTTAGACCAAGTTTTGTCCTTGGTGGCAAAGGCATGGCTATTGTCCATAACCAAGATGAGTTAATCGCTTACATCAAGCCGGCCCTCAAAAATAGCAATGGTAAACCAACCTTAATTGACCAATATATCCCCGGAACTGAATGCGAAGTCGATATCCTTTGTGATGGCAACCAGGTATTTGTTCCAGGAATTATGGAACATTTGGAAGGTGCCGGTGTTCATTCAGGTGATTCAATCGCTATGTATCCACCTCAGCATTTAACTGATAAGCAAAAGATCCAGATCGTGGATATTGCTACTAAGATTGGCCACGAAACCCACTGTGTTGGGATGATGAACGTTCAATTCATTGCCACAAATAAACAAATTTACGTTATCGATGTTAACCCGCGGGCTTCAAGAACTGTTCCATTTATGAGTAAAATCACTAAGATGCATTTAGCTCAGTTAGCAACTCAAATGATCCTTGGTAAATCTCTAAAAGATTTGTCACTAAAACCCGGTCTTTATCCAGAACCTAAGAAAGTTTATGTTAAAGCTCCAGTCTTCTCATTTACTAAGCTGCCTGGTGCCCCAACTGCCCTAAGCCCAGAAATGAAATCTACCGGTGAAGATATTGGTAGCGGTGATACTCTTCAAGAAGCAATTCATAACGCTTTATTTGACAGCTACCATATTGATAGTTCAAAGAAGAGCGGCCCAGTAATCCTTTCAGCTCATGATTTTGAAAATACTAAATTAGTAAATCAACTGAAGCAAGTTGGTTTTGAACCACAAAAATTTGTGAGCGAAGATAAAATGCCAAAGGATATTACCTTTGTTCTTGATTCAGCAGATGATACTGATGATGAGAAACTATTGGCTTCAATTGCTTTGAGTCACCAAATTCCATTGTTTACTGCTCAAGATACTGTTAAGGGTATATTTCAACCCCAACCTCAGTTTCAAAACAGAGCATAGAAAATAAATAAAATTTAAGCTGAAGGTTGTGACAAAAATTAGTCACAGCCTTTTTTTATGTCTTTTCTTTTATGATTGACGCGGATTCTAAATGATGGATCCCTGAATTTAATTGGATTTGTTCTAAATACTTCAGGGCATGTTATAATTCTAACTGTTCAATTATTAAGAATAATTAATTACGAAGGAACTAATTATGAGTAAAATTGCAATCGTCACTGACAGTACAGCTTGCCTGCCAAAAACAGAAGTCGCAAGCATGAAAAATGTCACTGTCGTTCCAATTACCGTAACAATTGATAATACAATTTATCGCGAAGGCATCGATATTTCTGATAAAGAATTTTATGCCAGACTTGCTAAAGCATCAAAATTACCGACTACTGCCCCACCAACAATTCAGCAAATGTTAGACACATATACAAGCCTTGAAAAACAGGGTTATGAAGCAATTATTAGCATTCATTTAACTGCCGGAATATCTGATTTTGTTAACAACCTAAAAATGGCTGTTCAAAGTTTTCAAAGAGATAACGTATTTGTTTTGGATTCTCATATTACGGTTCAGGCAATGGGATATCTTGTTCGTTATGCTTCTTACCTTGCCAAACATACTTTATCAGCCGAGGATATCGTCGACAAGGTTGTTCATCTTAGAAATACCATTGATGAATACTTTGTTGTTGATGATTTAAAGAACCTGGTTACTGGCGGGCGATTGACCAACGGCGCAGCTTTTGCGGGCAGATTACTTAGAATCAAGCCAATCTTAACTTTAAACGATGAGTGCAAGATTGTGGCCATCGATAAAATTAAGACAATGAAACGGGCCTTGAGATTTTTAAGTGACGCTTTTCAAAAAGCTGAGGCGAAGTCAAAATATCCATTACACGTCATGGTAACTGGCACCAACAACTTACCTGAAGTTGAGAAATGGTGCGAACAGCTACAATTAGATTTTCCACTAGCAACTTTTGAAACCGGTCAAATTGGCCCAGTAGTTGGAACCCATGTTGGATCCAACGCTTTTGCCATCCTTTGGTGTCAAGAAATCAAAGAAATAGATAATTATTAACAGATCCACTTCAGTTGTCAAACTCATGTATAATGACAACTAGAAGTGGTTTTTATTTGAGGAGGAGAACAATGTTAAGCTATTTTGCTTTCATAACTCTGGTGAAACTGTCTGGGTTATTAATTCCCTTTATTTGGTTTTTAATAATTGCCAATCGGCGGGGTAGGATTCTGTCAATAATGGCGGTAATTTTGCTGTTTATTGTCAGCTATATCAATACCTACTTTAATCTGCCTGATCTTGCTTACCCATCTCTTATTGATGGCTGGCTAATGTGGTTTATTTCCGGAATGCTGTTAGTGGCGGTGCTTAGAAGGTTCTTATATCAAAAGGTCACTGAAGAAACTCAAGCAAATAGTTTTGATGGAATCATCCGGCGATTTACTGCTCGTTTTGGTGGAACCGTTGGTTGGTTAAGTCGGCTTATTCTGGTCGGCGTAATCGCCATCGTCATCTTCATTATTTTAGGCAGTTTTACTTCTTTATTTACCCAAATGAACCCAAGGTCTTCAGTTTCTACTATCAAGACTGACATGAATTCCAATGCTAAAAAAGCGCCAATGCCAGTTATTAAAGGTGGCAGTGAAACCCCTGTTGTTAACGCGCCCCAAACAGTTTCAACTGACATGAATAATTCGCTTAACAGTTTTAAAAACTCCAACGTTTATGATCTAAATCATATGCGGGTCCAAATCTATCGAAATAAAATGGTTTACGTTGCCCCAATCGAATTTTCCGGTGGCTTTTGGCGTTACCTTCATTACTTACAGGTTCCAGGATATTTCCGGACAGATGCTACCAATAAGAGCGCTGATCCTCAGTTTGTTGCCAAACCAATGAGATATACTCCTAGTGCCTATTTTAATAATGACGCAGACCGCAGAATTTCTGCTCATAGCCTTGGCTACAGCAGGGTCGGTGGAACTTCTCAACTTGAAATCGATGATAATGGCACACCATACTATGTCAGAACTTTAGCCAAACCAATTTCTTACTTCAACCGAAATTTTGATTATAGTGATTACAGAGTGGCAGTTTTAAACACAATCAATGGTCAGGTTAACGTTTACAAGCCTAACCAGGTTCCAAAATTTATTGATATCGCCGTTTCTCCAGACTGGGTATCACAAGAAGTTCAAATGTTTGGTAAGTATCGTCATGGTTTTTGGAACGCTACTAGTTTTGGCGGCCATACCGGCGTTATGAAACCAACAACAGCTGGGACTGAAGGAGGGGATCACCTGACGCCATTTGCTTATAAAGGAAGAGTTTACTACTTTACCGGAATGACCAGCATTAATAATCAACAGAGTTCTATTCTTGGTTATACGTTTGTTGACGCCAGAAATAACACCTTGCACTATTACAAGGAATCTGGCAACGTTATGACTCCCGAACGGGCAATCTCCTATGCTCAACAAGATATTAATCCACAAAACTATCGTGGGGCATTACCTTTGCTTTATCGAATTAACGGAGACCCAACCTGGGTTGTTTCCATGCTCGATCGAGAAAATAATTCCTTTATGAAATTTGTTTATCTTTTAGCTGATGGCAATAACCAAAGCAATACTTACGCTGTCGGTAATGATGCTCAGAGTACCTTGGACATCTTTAATCAACGGATTGCCGCAAAAACCGGCGCAAGTATCCCAGTCACCGGTGGGAAAACGGTTAAAGGCAATATCTACCGAATTTCTAAGACCAGTGATAACAAGATAATATTTATTTTAAAGAATAATCCTGAAGTCTACGAAATCGACACAACTTCCAAGGCCTTTAAGCCAATGTATCAATTTGTTCAACAAGGCGATTCAGTAACGTTCAAATCGACTTCAACTTCCGGAAATAATGTTGCTACTCAAAACGTGGATATCACGACATTTAAAGATTCATCATTAACGAAATAAAACAAAAAGTGATGTGATCAGTGCAGATACACTAATCAGCATCACTTTTTTGTTTAGCAAATTTTACTTTCTCAAGGTGTAAGCCCCAGAGATTGATTACCAATGAAATAATCATCAATACAAACGAAAGCAAAAAGATATTATGAAGACCATTAAACATGATTCTTCTCATATCTGGAATCAACGAAGTGGGCAGCAGGTGAACTTTAGTTGAATCACTCAACTGATTCATCATTTTAACCGTAATACTATGGAATTGTGAAACTCCACGAGCAATTGCCCGGTTGAGAATAATCCCAAAAATAGCTGCCGCAAAAGCCTGGCTAAGCATTCGAATAAGAAAGCTAAACGAAGTCGCCACTGGAACGTCCACCGGATCAGCATCCTGTTGAACCTTGATCTGCAGTTCGTTAAAACACATACCTTGGCCGAATCCTTCAAAGGCGCCAGCCGTCAGGATTAGCCAGTAAGGCGCTTTAATTCCAGCCAAAACTAGCATCCCAAATCCAATTACTATCGTTATTACTCCAAGCATAATAACTTGCTGGGGCGACATAAATCTGCGGCCTGGAGCAACCAAACCGGACCCCAGAAAATCTGTCACAGAAGCTGGAATCTGAGTAGCACCACCAATTAATGCGGTGGTTGCCAAAATTCCTTGAGCCCACATTGGCCCATAAATGTTAAAACTAATAAAGGCTGCCCAAATCAAGGTAAATAAAACAAAATCAATAACTAAAGGCCGATTCTTAAATAACCTGCCAGGAATAATCGGATCTTCTGCGCTTGATTCCACTTTGATAAGAAGCACAACCAGTACCAAAGTAATAAGAAACAACCCGCCAACCAACCATGGGTTAGCTTTACCGACAATTTCAATTGCCCCAAGTAAAGCAACGATTGCCATTGTCATCAAAGCCGCCCCATAATAATCAACTTGTTTGGCATGAATCCGATTTGGCGTACTCTTATAAAATATTTGAACCAAAACAACTGAAATCAATCCAATTGGAACATTAATATAAAAAATCCAGTGCCAAGAAAATGAGTCAACTATGTAACCACCAACAAGCGGTCCGATTATGGTCGCAGTACTAAAACTGGCCGAAACAAAACCGAGAACCTGCATTCGCTTGCGCGGATTTTTGTACATTTTTGCGTAGATTATATATGGAAGTGAAACCATGCCACCGTTCCCAATTCCTTGAATTGTCCGAGCGGCAATTAAGAATAGCATGCTCGGAGCCATTCCTTGAAGAAAAGAACCAAGAATAAATAAAAAAGCTGCCCACTGATAGGCACCCTTATTACCAATATGTTCACCCAACTTACTCCAAAGCGGTGTACTAATGGCGGTCCCCAAAAGAAATACTCCCATTACCCAACCAATCAGCTGAATTCCGTGAAGATCTGAAATGATTGCTGGCAAAGCAGTATTTACACTTGTGTTATCAAGACCACCCATTGCGTTTGAAAGCAACAGCGCAAAAGTGACAATAAAAATCGCGCGTTTAGACATTTTTTCCGCCTTCTTAATCTGAAAGAATACTAGCTTTTCTATGATACACCAATTTGAAAGCTTAAGAAATAGGCGATGCCTGCGCACGATGAATTTAAACATTCTTTTTGACGATGGAAATAATCTTTTGAACGGGCATATCTGTGTTCGTCCATTCATTGAAAGATGAAGCAGCCTGATAGACCAGCATTCCCAGTCCATTGTATGTTCGCGCACCGGTTTTCGCAGCAGCTTTAAGAAATGGGGTTTCTAAAGGAAAGTAAATTACGTCAACAACCGTTTTATTTGAGTTAAAGTGAGAGATAATTTCATCACTAACCGGTTTTTTCTGCTCGCCTGCCATTCCAACATTGGTAGTATTAGCAATAATCGAACTAGAATCAACAGAATCAACCATTAATTTTTCGTTATCATANNACGGTAATCTTTTTTGCAGCAGCATCAATACATGCTGAAATGATAGCTCGGCCGGCCCCGCCAGCCCCAAAAATGGTGATGTTTTGATTCTTAACGAAAATTCCGTCATTTTTCAGGGAATTAATGAAACCATCGCCATCGGTACTATCACCAGTTAAATGGCCATCGTGGTTAACAATCGTATTGACAGCATTTAACCTTTTGGCTCTTGGAGTAACCTCATCAAGCATTGGAATAACGTCGGTCTTTAAAGGCATCGAAAGATTAACTCCGCCTAGTTCCATTGCCCGAATGGCATCCACAGCCTTTTGCAGATTTTTACTCGTCACATCAAATGCCAAATAAACACTATTAATATTGTTAATTTGAAAACTATTGTTGTGAATAAGAGGTGAAAGACTATGAGCAGCCGGGTGCGCCAATAATCCGTATAACTTTGTGTGACCGTCAATCATTTGAGTTCTCCATTCCTCCACTTATTTTTGCTAACCCCTCAAGAGCTCTTTTGGCGACTTCTTCAGGGGTTAACTTATCGGTGGAAATTGTAAAATCTGAAACGCCATAATAAGTCGAATCACGTTTTTGTTTGAGATCTCGTAAGCCAACAGGTCCAAGTTGTTGAACTAATGGCCGATTATTGTCGCCGCTTAAGCGACTCATTATGGTTTCCGGCAGGACGTCTAAAAGAATGACTGGGGCATCAGTTTCCGATAGAAGTTTCTGATTTTCGCTTCTCATTGGCGTCCCCCCGCCGGTTCCCAAAATCCCGTCTAAGCCAATCGCACTTTCCAATGCTTGAGTCTCAATCTGGCGAAAAGACTCCTCGCCTCCTTGAGCAAAAATCTCTGGAATTGTTTTTCCTGCTTCTTGAACAATAATATCGTCCAAGTCATGATAAGCAACTCCTAATTCGTCAGCTAAAATATTGCCAACGGTGGTTTTGCCGCTCCCCATAAATCCCACCAAAATTGCCTTCATAAAAGTTCCTCCTCAGTGATTCAAGTTATTTCTTATTCTTTGAGCGTTGCCCAGTAACTTTGTAAGTCTTGGTTTATTATTATCGTCAATTGCTTGTTTTATTTCGTTTAAGTTACTAATCAAATCATCGATTCCTTGACTAACCGGTTGACTGTTGGTCAAAAAAATTGAACTCCAGACATCTGGATCAGATGCCGCTATTCGAGTGGTATCTTTGAAGCCTCCAGCGGCTGCATCCATATTTAAATTTTCCGAATCGAGCACTTTCTTTACTGAATTAACTAAGGCAAATGCTGTGGCATGCGGTACATGGCTGATTTCAGCAACTAATTTATCATGTTTCACGGCAGTAATGGTTTGCCATTTGACATTAGCAGATTTCAACAATTCTTTTAATTCAGAAACTTTTTGATCAGAACTAGCTCCCTGAATCAAGAAATAAACCGCTCCAGAAAAAAGATCACTTCTACCAGATTTACTTCCCCGAAGATGGGAACCAGCCATTGGGTGGCCGCCAATAAAGGTTATTCCTTGATTGACAAGGATCTTGGCAGCCTGCATTATCTGAACTTTAGTACTACCAACATCAGTAATAATAACATTTTTCCTAAGTTGAAGTTTAGCCAACTTATCAATTTGAGAAATAATGTTTACCACTGGTCCAGCTAGAAAAATTACTTCAGAAGAACTAGCTCCTTTATTAAAGGGAGCTCCCCCATCAATAATTCCTTCATTAACTAGGTAAGCGATTTGCTTAGAATCCGGGTCAAAGCCCAAAATTTTTATTTCCGGATTCCCTAGGCGAATTATCCTGGCAATTGAACTGCCAATCAAGCCTAATCCGCTTATAAACACTGACGTATCTGCCAAGATACTTCACCCTCTTTTTAAAGCAGTTTTTGTAAATCATCAAAAAATTCTGGATATGAAATACTGACAATATCTGGATTGTTTAAATTCATCGGTTGATCAACCAGCAAAGCGGCAATCGCATCAGTCATGCCGATTCGATGATCACCATGACTATCCAGAGTATTGGTTTGTGGTTTCCAAGAATCACTACCATTAATGTCAAATCCATCAGGAAGTTCAGAAATATCAATTCCCAATTTCTTAAATTCATTGCTAACGGCAGCGATTCGATCAGTTTCCTTAACGCGTAATTCCGAAGCGCCAGTGATTTTACTGTGACCATTTGCCCGCGCTGCCAACAAGGCAACCAATGGTAATTCATCAATAACATCCGGAATGTCTTTGGCTCCGATTTGAATTGGTTTGAGATTCGCTGATTTAACTACCAAGTCAGCGGTAGGTTCACCATTATCCTGACGGTTTTCCAACTCAACATTACCACCCATTTTCTCAAGGATTCGTAACAAACCGGTTCGCGTATCGTTAATTCCCACGTTGTTTAACCGGACTTCTGAATTTGGAACCAACGTGCCCGCTACCATGAAGAAGGCAGCTGAGGACATATCGCCAGGAATAGTTAGCTCAAGTCCGTGAAGTTTTGGTTTTGGCTGAACATGAATGGTTAGATTATCACTTTCAGTTTCAATATCGGCACCAAAAGCATTCAACATCTTTTCGGTGTGGTTTCTGGTTGGCAGCTTTTCCACAAAAGTGGATGGTTTGTCTGCCTGCAAAGCAGCCAGAATAAGTGAACTCTTAACCTGAGCGCTGGCAACTTTTAGTTGATAGTCAACACCATGAAGCTGCGTACCATGAATAACCACTGGTAGATGGCCATCATTAACACTGATATCCGCACCCATCAAACTTAATGGTTCACTTACCCTTTTCATTGGCCGTTTGGAAAGGGAAGCATCCCCAACCAAAATACTGTTAAACCGTTGGCCTGCGAGCAATCCCATAATCAAGCGGGTCGTGGTACCAGAGTTGCCCATTTCCAAAGGTTCAAACGTTCCGGAAAGGCCATTCAGGCCAACTCCTCGAATTTCAACTTCGTCACCATCCCGTTTGATGGGCACGCCAAGCTGCTTGAAGGCAGCTAAGGTTGATAGACAATCGTCAGCAGTCAAAAAGTGATGCAAAATTGTTTTCCCTTCGCTGATTGACCCAAACATGATCCCACGATGAGAAATACTTTTATCACCGGGTACCGCTAAATTGCCGTGTAGGCCATTTTTTGGTTTGGCAAATAATTTTCGCATGGTACCCTCCTAAAAGTTTTTAATTTCTTCCTTATAAGTGGCCAACTGTTCCTTCAAGCGATCAATGTTATCGGCATCAAATTTATCGGTTAAGGCTTTAGCCAACTCAATGGCAACAACGCTTTCAATCACAATTGATGCCGGAACAATCGCCGTGGTATCTGATCGCTCAACGTTGGCCTTTTTAACTTCCTTAGTTTCAATATCGACACTTTGAAGCGGCTTATACAAAGTAGGAATCGGCTTCATGGCTGCTTTGACAATTATCGGCATTCCGTTTGTCATCCCACCTTCAAATCCGCCGAGATGATCGGAATTTCTGGTAAATCCCTCACCTTTGTGCCAATCGATTTCATCCATTACTTGACTGCCAAAACTAGTGGCGGCTTCAAAACCGTCACCAATCTCAACGCCTTTCATGGCATTAACACCAACCACAGCCGCGGCAAGTTTGGCATCAAGCTTAGTATCCCAACTGATATAACTACCCAGACCAGCCGGCACGCCGGTGGCGACCACTCTGATAATTCCGCCAAGAGTATCACCATCTCGTTTGGTCTTATCAATCAAATCATGAACTTCTCGAACTTTGGATTGATCAAGGACCCGTAAATCATTTTTGGTGATTTCAGACTCAATCTTGGAAACATTAATTTCCATCTTTTCATCTGCGTTAACTGAACCAATTTGCTGAACATAGCCAACTAAATCAATCCCGGCAGCCTGCAAAACTTGTTTACATACAGCGCCAACGGCAACTCTCATGGCTGTCTCTCGAGCCGATGATCTTTCCAAAACGTTTCTTAAATCATGATGGCGATATTTCATGCCACCAACCAAATCCGCATGGCCTGGTCTTGGCCGTTCAACTTTTCTTAAAGTATTCTCAGGCGTTTGTGGACTAGTTGGGTCCATTATTTCATTCCAGTGGGCGTGATCACGGTTATTAATCACCATAGCAACCGGGGATCCAAGAGTAATTCCGTGGCGCAGACCACCAACAAACTGCACCTGATCGTGTTCAATCTTTTGGCGATTGCCACGGCCATAGCCACCTTGGCGGGCAGATAATTCTTTATTAATCGCATCAATATCAATATGTAAGCCAGCTGGAATTCCTTCAATAATTCCAGTTAACTGAGGTCCGTGAGATTCCCCAGCAGTTAAAAAGTTCAACATAATCAGTTTCTCCTTTAATCGTTTTTGCGAAGCATATCTTGGTACTTTCGTGAGTTCTTCATGATTTCTTTATAGATATCTTTCATAAATTCCCTAGTATCCGGATCATCATCGTATTTACCAACTCGATCCAAAACCTGTTTTTCACGGCTGCTGTCGAGAATTGGCAGTGAATTTGCTTCCTTTATCTGGTTAATTTGGTGAGCTAATTCAAACCGTTTAGCTAACAATTTAATAATGGAACGGTCAACATCATTGATTTCTGCGCGGGCGTCGTTTAACGACTGCATCCCTTGAACGTCTTTTGTCATTTGCATAATCCTTCCCCTTTTCTTGAGAAATAAAAAACCGCCTAGATATAATCTAGTCGGTTTGATTTCGTAAGAAATGATTTCGGCCAACTAGACTTTGCGTCTAGCAGGCAACAACAAAGATTGGCTTTGCCTTACTAAGACGCGAACGATTCCGTCCGCATCAGTGGCGGACATCACTTAAAGTAAGCATAGCCAAAATAATAACTGTTTGATTGAGTATTAATCTTTGTCATAAGGTTCATTCCTCTTTTTCAAATTAAACTAATTAAACCATATGAGATAAAATCCGTCAACCCTAATCAAATATTCATATAATTCTAATATTTAATCACTGGTTGGCAAACTGGAGCAATTGAACTTATTTCTTGAACCAAGTACAATGTGGGTACCAAAACATACTTATATTCGGGGGAATACAATATGAAAAAACTAACAAAGATTTTTGTCAGCGCTGCCGGTTTGTTACTAATGGGCTTTGCCTTAGCCGGATCAAATGCAAACGCAGCCAGCCGATTAACTTATGGCAAGATAACCAATTACAATCTCCACAGTTTAGGAACCATTCGCCAGTTAACCAGAGAGCAGATTGCCGAAACCCATAATCTTTCAACCAAACAGGTGGAAAATTTGATGAAGCTTTCACTACCAACCCACTTAACCGCCAAGAACTTTGCCATTGATTCGCAAAATTTCAAAATGCACTTATCCAAGAATAGCTACGGAATCAAAAGTGTTGCTATTCCATTAAATAAATTAACCGGCGTAATTTCTAATCACTATTTGCCAAAAAAGTTTAAATATGGCAAACCAAAGAGTCCCAAAAAAGTTGTCGCTTTGACGTTCGATGATGGTCCCAGCCCAACTTTAACGCCGAAACTCTTAAAGACCTTACAAAAGTACCACGTGCATGCTACTTTCTTTGAGGTCGGATCAAGTGTCTCAAGATGGCCAAGTGTTAGCCGCCAAGTAATTAAAGATGGCAACGTTATTGGCAACCATTCCTGGAATCATCCTCAGTTGACCACTTTGAGCAATTCCGGAGTTGAAAGCCAAATTAGCAGAACCGATGCCGCCATTTATAAAGCAACTAAGACTTTGCCGGAATACGTTCGCCCGCCTTATGGTTCAATCAATTCCAGAGTCGGCAAAGTTTACGACCGCCCTTCTGTCATGTGGTCCGTTGATTCCCGTGATTGGGCATATTTGAATACTCAAAAGACAATTAACCATGTTCTAGACACCACATATAATGGTTCAATTATTTTAATGCACGACATTCACCCAACTTCGGTTGCTGCAGTGCCAACGATTATTAAAACATTGAAGAAACGGGGATACACCTTCGTTACTTTACCGGAACTGATTCAAAAGCCACTGCTTTGCGGATACCAATACTTTGGCAGAAATGACTTCAGAAACGACTAGCCTTATTTGGAGGGGAGTAAATTAAAATCACAGTTAAAGTTAAAAACATTGAATTTAAAAAAGGCATCACTAGAATTGCCATCCCAATCACGGCCCCAAGCAACTTGGCAATCGCCGACCAAGTCCAGCAGGCCGTTAACGTTGTCCCAGACGTGATTGAATGGCGGATTGATTATTTGGAAAACGTCGCCAATCAACAAGAATATCGCAACACCTACGAAAACGTTAAACGAATCATCAATAATTCCTCGCGAAACATTGCCCTATTGACCACCTTTAGGATAATTCATGAAGGCGGGGTTTCCAAACTGGACGATGATTCATACTTTGAAATTTTGGGAAACGTAATTGCCAATTCAATGACGGACATCATTGATATTGAAATTCACCGCGAGAAAACCCGCGTCCAAAAACTAATTGAACTTGCCCATGCCAGAAATATCAAAGTTGTTTTGAGTTATCATGATTTTAAAAAGACTCCGGACAAAGCAACTATCGTTTCCGAATTAACTAAAATGCAAAGTGCTGGAGCCGATTTTGCCAAAGTGGCAGCCATCCCTCAAAGTCCAAGAGATGTGATCACCTTAATGGATGCCACGGAAGAAGCTAGCAGCAAACTGTCGGTTTCGCTTATCACCATGGCCATGGGTGAACTTGGGAAAATTTCCAGAGTTGCTGGGCCAGTTATCGGATCGGTTTTGTCATTTGGTCAAAACGGCCCGGCTTCAGCTCCGGGTCAACTACCAATTCAGAATCTGCGTCAGGCTTTATACTCAGTTACTTCAGTTGAAAACCAAAAATATCTATATGCAGAGTAGTCAAAACCACAATAAATGCCAGCTTTTAATAGCTGGCATTTATTTTAGTAATGTAATAGTTGAGAAACTGGCAAAACCTACCCAGATCTTCAGAGCTTGATTTTATTCATTTTTAACTGACAAACCAGACAAAAGCTTTCTCAGAATAGTTTAACTACTCTAAGAAAGCTTTTTTAAATATTCGTTATTCATTAGTTGTATTGGTATTAATATGCAGTAGACGCCCACTAATGTGAATTAAAGCACCATTAGTGTTCATAGCCATTGCTGAAGCAATTACCAAGACAGTTCCAACCACGCCAATCATGACATCAAAGTTCATGATTGCGTGAATACTAGTTTTAGATAATAAACCCGTAATTAACGGAATGGTGAAAGTGGCAATACTACCAAATGTCATGTAAACGCCGGTAACAAAGCCCTTGTGCTCTGGGAATAATTTGAGCAATAAGTTCAAGGCAACTTGGAGAACCCCGCCAGCGGCAGTGAAGCCAAAGACAAAGGCGGCAGTCATTGAAACAAGTGGAGTTGTGGCAATGGTAATGACAAAGATTGCTACCAAAGAAATCAAGTTAGAAACAATCAATAATGTGTTTTCTGGCACGTTTAATTTCAATAAAATGAAAGTAATAATAACACCGCTAATTGAACCAATACTGTAAAGAGAAAGCAAAGCATGAGCAGTAATTAAACCAAAGCCAAGGTCCTTTTGAGCAAACATCGTAATCCACTGGGTGAATAAGATCATGATGGCCATTGTGGTGTAGCCGTACAAAGCTAAAGCAACGGTTGAGATACCTTTTCTAATTTGGGAAATTTCTTCGGTCTTAACTTCAAGCTGAGCATCAGCTTTCTTTCTGTCAGGGAAGGAAACACTGTGAAGAATAACTAAATTGATCAACAAAACTGCAACCGGAGCGACAAATGAAATTCCGAACCACAGATGACGAACTTCAATCATGGCAACAACTAAGGGCAAGATGAACTCACCAAGAGACATGAATGCTTTGATGAAGACATTGGAAGCGCTGTTGTTGCCGCCCATTTCAACAAATGTTGGGTACGTTCCAGAATCCAGAGCTGAGTTGGCAATTCCGGCAATAATAGCAAGAACATAGGACAAAGCAATGTTATGAGTAAATGGAATGCCAATAAAGAAAATCATGTAGGACAGAACACCGCTGTATACCAGCATCTTGCGGCCAAAACGATCTGACAGGTAGCCAAATAATAGGTAAGCAATTAATTTCCCAATGCCGATTCCGGAAATAACGTATGAAACCGTAGCAATTGGAACATTCCAAAAGTGACCTAATGCTTGCATGTTTTGGGCTAAAATAATCAAACCAATTCCGTGGACAAAGTAGTTGAGGTAAAGGCTCAAAGATAACTTTCGTCGATCAGATTTTCTCATAATATTTGAATCACTAACACTCGAATCACTCATAAATATATCTCCCTTGAATAGAAAAAAGCCAGTTAGATTAAATTCAATCTAACTGGCTAATATTATTCTTCGTTAAAGAACTTAGCATTTCCAGTTAGATTGTTGCGTCTAACTGGCATGATGAAACGGAACTCTGCACCAAGTAGTAGACGCGAACGCGCTTGCGCTCGCATCCTTTGCGAGCGCTACTTAAAATATGCATAGTTCCAATAAAGTCCGTTAATCTTTTGACTTAATTTCATCATAATTCTAAACCCTTTCTTTTTGCGATTGACATTATTAAAACATACTAATTTTATTTCGTCAACTCTAATTTAATTTTAATTTTCAAAAAGACAATTAAATCTAATCCATTAAGAATCCCTGGGCCTTGATATTGGTCATTAAATCAGCCCGCTGGTTAATGTTCGTTTCAAGAACCGAAACAATATGGTTGGTAAAGGTATCATCCCGAGAATTCAAACTTCTTCCATTATAATAAGCAGCAACTTTTTTATCGTAATCACTAATTTCTTTATGGAACCCTTTTGGTAGTTGATAACCATTCTCAAAATGAACCAGGTTTTCTGGTAGTCTTGGTTTTCGTTGCGGATTGTTTTTTGGATAGCCAATTGAAATGCCTAAAACCGGAAATGTTAATTCCGGCAACTTAAGCATCTCAATCATTTTTTTTGAATTGTTTAAAACACTGCCCATGACTGTGGCTCCAAGGCCCATGCTTTCAGCTGCTAAAACAATGTTCTCAGTGGCAATTGCCGCGTCAAACACGCCAGCCAAAAACTTATCAGTCGTTCGTAAAATTTTATCGTCTTTACCACTGCCTTTGGAGATCTGCAGATTGCGAAACTGGTCAACCAACATCACAAAATAATGACCGCTGCTTTTCATCCAAGGTCCGTGAGTAATTTTGGCAATTTGGTCTTTCGTTTCCTGGTCAGTAACGCTGATAATTGAACTTTGCTGCGAAAAGGTGCTGTTTGACGCATGCTGAGCAGCCAAAACCAACGTATCAATTTGTTCCTGTGTTAATTTCTCATCCTTATAGTAACGAATACTGCGATGATTCATCATTAAATTTAAAGTATCGTTGTCCATTTTTACCCTCCGAAACTTCAATAATTCCCTTATTTCATCGAGTTTATACTTGGGCCAATGCATTTGCAAGTTATCTAAAATTAGCACTCTTAAATAAAGAGTGCTAAATACTAGCATTTTTATTTTTAGCGTACTACAATAATAATCGAAAGGTCAGGAAAGGTCATATAAAAGATTTGATCTTTCCGCTAATCATTTAAAATTTAAGGAGATTGATATTATGGCAAATGAATTAATGAATCGTTTTAATATGGATCCATTTTTGGATGGTTTAGCAAACCGTTTCTTTAACACAGATGATGGCAGCAGTCTTTTATCAGCAAAAAGCTTGAAGACTGACATTACTGAAAATGATAAAGATTATCAAGTAAAAGTTGATGTTCCAGGAATTGATAAAAAAGATATTCGTTTGGGATATCAAGATGGCATTCTTTCAATCAGCGTTAATAAACAAGCTTCATCTCAACAAAAAGATGAAGGCGGCAAGGTTATCGCCCAAGAAAGAACCAGCGGCATGATGTCAAGAAGTTATTCACTTCCAAATATCGATAAAGATTCCATCAGCGCTAAACTTGATAACGGCGTTTTGAACATTGTATTGCCTAAGCTTTCAGCTGTTGAAGGCAACGATGATAATACTATTGATATTGAGTAGCAGAGCGAGAATTGAGTTGCTTTGCTCTTGTAAGCTAATTTAAAAAATGCAGTTAACCATATATGGTTAACTGCATTTTTTTGTTTAGCTCTAGGGATTTGGCTCAGTTTCGCATTCCAGCAATATAAAATCACTTTTTGTAGTTACTGCTAAAATTCTCTTTTCCCATTCAAATAAACTTGTTTATCTTTTTGTGAAACATTCCTTACGTCAGCTAAGGGGTCTTTATCCAAAACTAAGAAATCAGCATATTTACCGACTTCCAAGGTTCCTCTTTGATCTGAAACACCACAAAGATCAGCCGAATTTATTGAAGAACAACGGTAAACTTCAGCAGGACTCATTCCAATTTTAGTCATCAATTCCAATTCAGTCGGTGTTGCGTCAAAACCATTGAAAGGAGTGCCGGCGTCTGTTCCCAAGGTAAACTTAACACCCTTTTGATAAGCCATTTTGAAGTTTCGATACGTGTCGTCCAAAGCATCCTCGGCTTTCTTAATTTCCCAGTCCGGCAAAAACTTCTTACCATACTTAGGAATTGCCAGTTCAGCAATCAATGTCGGGGTTAAATAAGTATGCTGCTTAACCATCTGCTCGGCTTCCTGCTCATTAACATAGAAGCCGTGTTCGATAGAATCCATTCCTGCATCCAAAGCATTTTGAATCCCTGGATTCCCTTCGGCGTGGGCGGCTGCTTTTAAACCTTTATGGTGAGCTTCGACAACCCCAGCCCTCATTTCTTCAGTTGATAATTGAGGATCATCCATGAAGTCATTGGGAGTCATAACGCCACCAGTGGCCATCATTTTAATAACTTTGGCGCCTTTTTTGAGTCCGGTTCTAACAGCTTTTCTCATCTCATCAGGAGAATCAACGATATACGAGAAATGATACCCGTCACCGTGACCACCCGTCATTGAAAATGCCATCCCTGAAGGGAGAAGACTCGGAACGTGCTTTAATGTTCCCTTATCCATCATCTTTTTTAACTTAATATCCAAATCGTAAGTCGTGCCACATTCACGCACAAAGGTGACTCCAGATTTTAACAGGGTTCGCAAACTTTGGACACTGAAAACAGCAGCTTCGGTTTCCGATTCATTAGCCCCACCATCAGCAGTATCCGGATGGCTCATGATATGACAGTGAACATTGAATAAACCGGGCATAACGTACTTACTTTTTAAATCAACGTTACTGTCACCATTAGGAGCAGTGCCGGTACCGCGATCAAGGAGCTTGCCAGTTTCATCATCAACCGCAAACCAAGCGTTTTTATCATTAGAATCACCAGTGCCATCAAATAAGTTAAAGTTAGAAAAAACGGTTTTTGTCATTTAAATCTCTCCCTTCGGATTTGCCATTTCCGTCATTGTACTCGCTATTTCCAGTAAGCGTACTGATATTGAGCTTCGTTAAGGAGTGAATAGTTCAAACCGCCAACTTTCTTAGAAACCAGTTTTGCTTCAGCTGGCTGATAAAGCGGTACGAAACCTTGAACACTCATCAAATATTGATTAGCTTTCATCAATCCCTGATACCTTGCGTAACCAGACTTGGCATTTGCTTGTTTCAGCAAAGAATCAAATTGGGCATCCTTCCAATGAGTGAAGTTAACGGTGTTGGTACTTTGAGCCAGGCTCAAGAAGTCCGAAGCATCAAGCCAGTTGGTTGACCAACCGGTTAAGTTCATTTCAAACTGACCAGCGAAATCTCTGGCAACATGTTGAGCATGAGGAACTTGAGTAAGGGTGACTTTCAATCCTTTAAAGTTCTTTTCGGCAACTTGTTGAACATATTGACCAACGTTTCGATCAGCATCGGTATTATCGGTTAACAAATCAAGAGTAACATTCTTGGTACCCTTTTCTTGAAGGTACTTATTCCAATATTGTTTAGCTTGGGCAACATCTGTCTTAAGTAGGTTTCCCTGTTCAGTCGCCATGTCTTGGCCAGTCTTAGGATTCTTCATATCACCAACTGGCACTGCGCTTAACGCTGGTTTAGAACCATCTTCCAAAACGTTGTTAGTCAATGTATTGCGATCAACGACCAAAGAAAATGCCTTTCGAAGATTCTCTGAATTGGTCTGATTCTTCTTGTTATTGAAGTACAAGTACTGAAGGCGGCCAAGCAAATGCGTCTTCATTTCTGGGTCATTCTTATTTTGTCTTACATACTGGCCGGTAACGGTTGTTTCTTGAATCTTGCCGGACTTGAACAAATCGATAGCGGTGTTTTGATCCTTAGTAACAGTGACATTTACCTTTGGAACCTTGACATTATTCTTGTTCCAGTAATAGTTATTCTTTTGGTAACTGAAACTAGAGTTACTGCCGGTCCAGCCAACGACTTTATAAGCACCATCGTAAACGGCTTTTGAAGAAGAAGTCCCATAACTTTGGCCATATTTCTTAACCGCCGCAGTATTTAATGGCAAGAATTTATCGGCCGCCAAGTCATTAAAGTAAGGAACCGGAGTACTCAACTGAATTCTGAGCTTGTATTTGCCTAAAGCTTGAACGCCGAGCTTTGAAAGGCTTATCTTTCCGGTAGAAACTGGCGTGTAATTCTTAAATGCCGCAAACAAAGTAGAATATTGTGACTTTGTTTTTGGATCAACATTTCGTCTGAATGAGGTGACAAAATCCTGAGCGGTAACAGGCTGACCATTACTCCATTTAGCGTCTTTTCTAAGATTAAAGGTATAAGTTTTACCATTATTGGTTGGGGTAACAACTTTCGTTGCAACGCCTGGTGTCAATTTATTGTTTTTATCGTAGCGATAAAGACCTTCCATGGACTGTAAGATTACCGCCGCACTGTTCGTGTCTGTTTGCTTGTTGGGATCAACCGTCATTGGTTCATCAGGCAAAGTCACACTCAATTCCTTGGTCGAAGTAGCACTTTTACCACAACCAGCTAAAACAAAACCTAATCCTAGAAAAGCCAAACCAAGCAACCACTTTTTGTTTCTCATATGTATCTTCCTCCTATTGTTGGAAAAATTAGAAAATTAAATATGTATAAAAAAGCACCCCTTGGATTAAATCCAAAGGGTGTTTTTCGAACTGTACCACCTTTATTCGCTAAATAGCCTTATGAAACTGCAACAGCAAATTACAATTTCGGTAAATTAACGGATACCAAACCGATGAAACCTAATAGGAAATCAAAACCGATTTACCCTTTCAGCTCATAGCTCAGAAGTGATTTTCTCAAAAAAGAAGTACCTGCTTTCACCTGCCAGGTTCGCTGAAAACTTGCTTTTTTAATACTTTCTTCGTCAGCACTTTCTAATAATCTTCTAATTGTTTCTTAATGTAGAAAACAATAACAGGATTATTAAAAAGTGTCAACATATTGTTTACTAATTATGAATAGAATTTTCAAACCTAGTTTTCCATTTCTTCTTGATGAGCCGCATTCTGCATCTTGATCATATCGTAGTAGTAACCATGTTTCTTCAAAAGTTCATCGTTAGTTCCCCGTTCCACGATTCTTCCTTGAGACAAGACCAAAATCAAATCAGCATTTTGGATTGTGGAAAGGCGGTGGGCAATCGCAATTGTTGTCCGGCCCTCTTGAATCTTAGCCAACCCTTTTTGAATGATTTGTTCAGTTTCTGTGTCGATATTGGCAGTTGCTTCATCCAAAATGAGAATCTTTGGATTGGTAACAATTGTCCTGGCATAAGAAATTAATTGTTTTTGACCACTGGAATAGCTTTCACCACGCTCAATTACCTTAGAATCGTATTTATCCGGTAATTCCTCAATAAACTGGTCGGCATCAACAAACTTGGCCGCCTGCTTCACTTGATCATCAGAAATCTTTTCGTTAAACATTCGAATATTGGATTTAACCGTCCCATAAAACATGAAAGGTTCCTGAAGAACCAGGCCAATTTTTGTTCGCAATTCTTTTTCCGGAATTTCGCGGATATCGTTACCGTCGATTAAAATCTGGCCGCTTTGAAATTCATAGAACCTCATCAAAACATTGATCGTCGAAGTTTTACCGCTACCAGTTTCGCCAACTAGGGCAATTGTTTGGCCAGGTTCGGCAGTAAAGCTGATATCCTTTAGTATTGGTGTTTTGCCATCATAAGAGAAATTAACGTGTTTAAATTCAATCTTGCCTTGAGTAATATGAACATCTGGGTTTTCAGTTTGCTTTGGATTTAACGTTTTATCATCCATAATTCGCAAGATTCGTGATCCGGCGACAACACCATCTTGAAAATCACTCAAGCTATCCATCATTCTGGTTAGTGGATTATAGAAGTTGTCCAAATAAGTAATGAATGCATAAATAACTCCGGCAGCAACATAACTGTGCAAACCAGCGAGGCCAAACATCCCTAAAACCACCACAACTCCTAAAGCATAAAACAAATCAATAATTGGGCTGAGAAGCAGTGAGTTAACCCTAATCATCGCTTTTCGGGTATCCAGATAAGTGTCATTAGTTTTGCCAAATTCATTATTAATTCTTTTTTCTTGGCGAAACTGTTTAATAACACTGATTCCAGTAATTGCCTCAGCTAACTTGGCATTTAATTCACTCAGACGTTCACGCATTCTTCTATAAACCACAGAACTATATTTCTGGTAGTACCAAATAATAAATAGCAAAAATGGCATAAACAAAAGCAGCCACAAGGAAATCTTTTTATCAGTCGTGTACATCGCAAAAAACGAGGTCGCAATGGCAAATATTGCAATTGTCAAACTACTGAACAAGGCCCAAAAATTGGTAAACGCCATCGTGTCATTAGTCAATCGAGAAACAATTGAACCACTGGGAGTCTGGTCAAAATATCTCATCCCCAAAGTGTGTAGTTTGCCAAATAGTCTGCGTCTGGTATTTTCCAGCATATATTCAGCCCCCATTTCATACAAATAGGACTGGGAAAACTGAAAAATTGCTTTAACCAGCATGCCAAAGAAGTACAAACCAGCAAAGTACCACATAATATTTAGAGGTGTTGAGCCTTTAGATAAGTGAGAATCCAAATAAGTCTGAATTATTTTTGGCAGAATAATATTAATAACACTCAAAATTCCGGCAAAAATTATTGAAAAGTAAAAGTACCATTTATAGGGAGCTGCGAAGGTTAACAAGCGGCGAATAATATGGACCTGGTCTTTCACCGAAATGCTTCTAGACCAAGCCGATTTTGGTTGAGTTTTATCCATTACTATTCCCCCTAACTTGAGCTTTGGTTTCAAGCTCTTGGCGATGGAACATCGTTGCGTACCAGCCATTTTTGGCCATTAATTGTTCATGGCTTCCTCGTTCAATGATGTGGCCTTCATCCAAAACAATAATTTCATCAGCATTCATCACTGAGCTTAAACGATGAGCCGCAATAATGGTGGTCTTTTTTTTTCTTTCAGCTCGTAGATTGGCTAAAATTTGGCTTTCAGTTTCCGCATCAACAGCGGATAAAGCGTCGTCCAAAATAAGCAGTTCTGGGTTAATCAGCAAAGCCCGCGCAATGGCCAATCTTTGTCGTTGCCCACCGGAAAGTGATATTCCTTCTTCACCAACCTGGGTATCATAGCCCTCACTAAAACCAGCAATTTGGTTTGTTAAATCACTTTTTTGCGCTGCTTCTTCAATTTCTGCTTGGGTGGCGTTTGGCCGGGCAAACCTTATATTTTCGCGAACGGTATCGGAAAACAGGAAGGTATCTTGGGGAATGTACCCGATTGCTGGAATGAGCGAATCCATCTTGTAATCACGAATATCGACGCCGCCAAACTTGATGGATCCTTCATAATTATCAAATTGACGCAAAAAGAGTCTTAAAATTGTACTTTTGCCAGAACTGACTCTGCCGACAATCCCGAAAGTGCCGCCTTCTGGAATCTTAAAATCAATATTTGAGAGAATGACTTTACTATCATCGCCAGGATAAGCAAACTTTTTAACATTGTAATCAATAGCGCCTTTGGGTGACTTGGAAACACCATCGGGTTTATCAATTACCAAACTTTTTTCGTTTAGTAAATCCATAACTCGGTCATAACTGGCATTGCCACGTTCCAAAGTATTAAATAGCATCCCTACCGCAAACATTGGCCAAATTAACATTGCCAGATAAGAAATAAACGAAACTAAAGATCCAATGGTAATTTGGTTTGTGACTACTAAATGACCGCCATAAACGATAGTAACTACATAGGATAAAGCAATAATCATTGTGGTCATTGGATCAAAAAGTGAATCCAAGACGTTGACGCGGCGGTTAATCTTGATAGTTTTATCAACTTGGCCATTAAAGTCTTTCATATCTTCTTTTTCTTGGCCAAGCGACTTAATTACCTTTATGCCGCTGATACTTTCTTCTGATTTATTGTTCAATCGAGAAAAAGCTGCTTGAGATTCTCTAAAAGCAATATGAATCTTATTTCCTAAATACCGAGCCATAACCGCCAAAAGCGGAAATGGAATAATGGCAATCAAAGTCAGCCGCCAATCAATCAAAGAAATCATGGCGATCAAAGTTGTTCCGCCAGTGATAATTGAATCAGCAAACTGCAAGATCCCACCACCAGCAACTCTTTGAATGGCGGACAAATCATTAGTTGCATGGGCCATTAAATCGCCAGTCCGATATTTTTGAAAGAAGTTTTGGTCCATCTGCATATAATGCCAAAAAAGTCTGGTCCGCAAAATTGCTTCCAACTTAGCTGCTTCGCCCCAAATCTCAGTTCGCCAAAGATATCGAGCACCATATTGGCCAACTGCAACGACAAACAAAACTCCAAGTAAAATTGTCAGTCTTGAAAGATCCAGCTTACCGCCGTGAATTGCATCCACTAACACCCCAATTAATCTAGGAGGAATAATAGCTAAAAGAGCAGTCAAGAGTAAGCCCAAAAGCCCCATTGAATAGTACTTCCACTCTCGTTTGAAGTACCAATTTAATTTTTTAAAAATACTCATGGTCTCACCCCTTTGATCAAAGAAATTTTTTCTTACTAATTAATAATAGTAGAAACTCAGTTATAAACCAACTAAAAGGATATTTTATACTTCTCATAAGTATCTTGTAAAATGAACTTGAATTATATGACAGTAAGTGGTACATTTTTGTGAACAACTTAATCATTTTATCATGCATTTTTAATAAATTTTAGGAGGTGGTTTAATTGTTCAGTAAATTAGGACAGTTAATTTTTGATAATGAGGCGGTTGCCAAGACCCAGGATTTTACGATGGGAATTGAAATTGAGATGCAACGAGTCGACGAAAATGGCCGATTAAGTAAGGAACCATATCCAGCCGGTGTTGGTGATGAAAAAACCAATCCCTGGGTAACCAACGACTTTTTGGAAACAATGTCTGAAGTCGTGACCCCGCCTGCAGCTCATGCAATTGACGCCATGCATTATTTGTTTAGTATTAACAACGCTTTAAGACAGGCTTTAGCTCCTGGAGAACTATTATGGCCGTTATCGATGCCACCAAGATTGCTTAAGGACAAAAGTAAAATTCCGTTAGCAAAGATGGGGCCTAAAAAAGAGGCTTATTTAAAGGAATGGTTAAAGCGCCACGGATTTTCAGAAGGTACTCCATGCGGAGCTCACATAAATTTAAGTATTGACCCACATATTATTAAACTTGCGGACGATAATCTTTCGGATGAATTTGATTCAAAAATGGATATTCAAAATTATCTGTACGCAAAGTTGGCGCAAGGATTCCTGCGTTATAGATGGCTAATTACATATCTTTTTGGCGCTAGCCCAATCGCTGAAAAGAACTATTTCGATAAAGGTGACGGACCAAAGCATGCTGTCCGCAGTCTTCGCCAAAGTCCTTATGGATTCGGCAACAAATTTACCGGTGATTACACCAATATTAACCGTTATGTTGACCGAATCGAACAAGGAGTTAAATCAGGTAAATTGATTTCAGATTATGAATTTCATGGTGCCGTGCGTTATAAAGGAAACCTGGTTTTAAAAGAACTTCCTAAAACAGGGGTTAAGTACCTTGAACTTAGGATGTTGGATCTTGATCCAAGCAGTTCTGTAGGAATTAGGACCGATACACTTCGATTCTTTCGTTTAATGGCCAGTTACTTCATTATGACTCCCGCAATGAAACCAAAAGAAGTAAACAAAGTGGTTAAAAGAGCCGATGAAATCAACGCTGAAATTGCCATGGAAAAACCGAATTCCATTTCCAAATATCAGTCCATGGCCAGAGCAATTTTAAACAGTTTGGAAACTTATGCTAACAAAATTCAGCTTGGTCCTGAATATCAAGAGGAAATTGATGACCTGCAAGATCGAGTAGAGAATCCAGCCACAACTCCAAGTGCAAGATTGATGACTCACGTTAAGCACGGTTCCTTAACAGATTATGCTTTAAAGCGGGCTAAACATTATCAAGCTGAAGGGCTCCAAACAATTAGACCATTTAAAGGTTTTGAAACCCATTCAAACATGTCAGCTGAAGAGTTAAAGAACGAACTCTTTATGGGAAGCTGGGATCCGGATAAATCTAAGAAACCGGAATAAAATCCATAATTAAGGCGTTATTTCCTTAAAGTGTGATTTTTGTTGTACAATGTAGCTTATAAGTTTTGTACAGGGGAATACCGAATAGTTTCAGAATTCTCTTTTGAGGAGGGATTTTATTGCGTCCAAGAATAGCATTACCAGCAGACACACTTAATGAAGCAACCAATATCATCAACGAACGAAACGCTGCTTTTGCCCCAAGACCGGCTATTGAAGCTGTTGTAAAGTCTGGCGGAGTTCCAATAATTCTTCCAAGCGTTAATCCGGAAGATGTGCGCGATTATATGCCACTCTTCGACGGAGTTGCATTTCTTGGGGGAGCTGATGTCGACCCTACTTTCTTTGGTGAAGAGCCATACCAAAAATTGGGAATGACATATTTAAAGCGTGATTTGTTTGAAATTGAATTATTAAAACAATCAGTTACAGCGGGCAAAGCAATTTTCGGAATTTGCCGGGGAATTCAGTTAATTAATGTTGGATTAGGTGGTACTCTTTACCAAGATCTTTCTCAAGACCTTCATGCCACTTTAAAGCATAACCAAATGGCCCCAGGTAACATGCCATCTCACCATATTACTGTTGATCCAACCAGCAGACTTCATAAATTGATTGGTGATCGACCTTACGTCAACTCTCGTCACCATCAGGCCATTAAAGACGTTGCCCCTTATTTAAAGGTAACTGCTCGTGCCGATGACCAAGTTATTGAAGCGGTTGAATCAATTAATAGTGACCAAATTTTGGCAGTTCAATGGCACCCAGAAAACATCTTCAAGCATTACGAAGATTCCAAGAAGCTGTTTAAAGACTTTATTGATCGTAGTGAAAAGGTTGCTAAAAAGGCCCGTGGAGCTAAGGCAGTAAAGTAATAAACCGTTAAAGTAAATCATTTAACAATAAAAAGAGAACGGGATTTTTCCTGTTCTCTTTTATTGTTATAAGCCATTCAGTTGATTTTCTATTAAAATAGTTTATCATAAAATTGTTAACTTACAAAAAGTAAGCATTAGTCTTTAAAACATTTAAAGGAGATTAATCTGATGACAAAAATGATAGCAGGTCAAGCTTTAGCAAAAACTCTTGAAGAATGGGGCGTCGATCACGTATATGGGATTCCTGGCGGTTCAATCAACCATACCGTTGAGGGACTCTATTTGGAAAAAGATAAAATCAAGTATATCCAAGTTCGTCATGAAGAAGTTGGCGCAATCGCTGCCTCAGCCGACGCTAAATTCACGGGAAAAATTGGCGTAGCTTTTGGTTCAGCTGGTCCAGGTGCAACTCATCTATTTAACGGCCTTTATGATGCCAAAATGGATCATGTTCCAGTTTTAGCCTTGGTTGGTCAAGTTCCGCAACCTGTGATGAACACCAATTTCTTCCAGGAAATGGACGAAGGCCCAATGTTTGATGATGTCTCAGTTTTTAATCGAACAGTTACTACTGCAGAACAAATTCCTTATGTGATTACTCAAGCAATTCGTGAAGCTTACCGTCAAAAAGGTGTGGCCGTTGTTCAGATTCCAGAGGACCTCTCCGCGAAAGAAATCGATTATATACCAACAAAAACTCCTAAAGTAGTCAAAAATACTTTCAACCAAGAAGTTGATCAAAAGGCAGTCAAGGATACGCTGAAAATGATTAAAGAAGCAAAACATCCCTTGGTATATGCGGGTCGTGGCCTGCTTGGTGCTAGAGACACTCTGCAAAAATTTGCTGAACAGTTTAACTTACCAGTAATGAACACCGTTCCGGCCACTGGCGTAATCAGTACCGATTCCCCAAACTTCATTGGAACCTTTGGCCGTTTGGGTACTAAATCAGGATTTGAAGCTCTTCAAGAAGCTGATTTAATAATTTTTCTTGCTTCAGAATTTCCATTTGCCAACTTCTGGCCAAAAGATCTGAAAATTATTGATGTTAACATCAATCCATTTGATATTGGTAAGACTGTTAATATTGACTACCCAGTAATTGCTGATGCTAAGAGTTATCTTCAAGCTTTGATTGATACTAGAGAAACCCGCCCCGCCAATGCTTGGTTGAAAGCTAACCAAGAAAACAAGAAGAACTGGGATGCTTGGCTTGATGACCTTGCTGAAGATGACAGCAAAGGATTGAACCCAGAATCAGTCACTAAACACGTTAAACAAATTGCCGGTCCAAACGATACTTTTGCCATCGATACCGGAAACGTTTCTGAATGGGGCGTGCGTGGTGTTCCAATGAATAAAAACCAGCGCTTCGCAATTTCAGGATTGTTTGCGACTATGGGCTTCGGGATTCCTGGCAGTATCGCCGGTGCTTTAGATGCTCCAAATGGTCAATCCTGGTCCCTATCAGGAGATGGTGGCTTCTCAATGGTCGTTCAAGATATAATCACTCAAGCCAGATATCAGCTACCAGTTATTAATATTGTCTTTTCAAATGAAAGATTTGGTTTCATTTATTATGAACAAGTTGAAAGTAAACAACATTTGTACGGGGTTGATTTAACCGGCGCCGATTGGGCTAAAGTTGCTGAAGGCCTTGGTGGAATTGGCTTTACAGCTAAGAATATAAAGGACCTTGACGAGATATTCGCCAAAGTTGTTGATTTACAAAAATCCGGTAATAAGAAACCAATCGTCATCAATGCTGAAATCAAAGATGATGATCCGGTTGCTACCGCATTTATGCCACTTGATGCTAAAAAGTATGGTGAAGATATCGCTAAATCTTATGCTGAAAAGTATGGCATTGATCGAAGCAAGCAGCCTGCTTTAAGTGAACTACTTGAAAAGTATAGTAAGTAATACCTTTTTAATTTAGATAATAAAAACAAGCAATTAGCCACAAATCGGTTAATTGCTTGTTTTTTTTGCAGGAAGATTTTTTATTTTACTTTGCTGAAACGCGGAATTTTGACCAGGCTCCTAGAGCTAAGCCAAGAACCGGCAATCAGCCCAAAAACTGGGCTAATTGGGCACGCTTTTAATTCTACATTGCTGAAACGCGAGATTTTAGCCAGCTTGCTAGGTCTAAGCCACGAACCAGCAAATAGCTAATTTCAAGCTATTTACTGGTTCGCAACTTAGACTACGCAAGCTAAACGGCTAAAATTTCGCTCTATTTACTTTTATACAACCCCGACTTACCCATCGCGCCAAAGATTTCTTTTCGCAATTCATCTGCCGTCATCCCTGGATTGTTTTCAAATCCCTTAAATGGATGTGGGTTTTCGTGAGCTCTATTTTGATAACGGTTTGCTACCGCTAGGCCATATGACATCAGTGAATCATCTTGCATGTGGCGAGTCAAAATTGCACTTGGGGTTAATGTTGGGTTATCCAATCTATCCTGCATCGTATCCAAAACTTCCTGATATTCAGGGCCCCATTGAATGTTCGCCCCAAACTGCTGCAATTTATCAAGGAAGATTTGGGCTTCGTGATGATAAATTGTCTGTTGATCCGGGCGTTCTAATGCAACAACCTCATTTTTGGATAATCCTTCAGACATCAATGCATTCATCTTGTCTGGAGTTTCCATAGGCGGTGTCATCATGAAGTAACTCAAAAGAATTCTGAAGAAACGGATCGCCGTTGTTCGGATTCCAAGCGCAGTAGTTGGATCCAAATCAAGCATTCGAAGTTCAATATAGTCAACGCCGCGATCAACCATCGTGTTAAGGCTGCCATGAGTTGACTTCAGCCTAACTGATGCATGATAACCGGCTTCACTGAATAGCTTTCCTTCCTTAATACTTGATTCCACATTATTAACGTAGGACTTAACCGAACGATAATCTTGGGGAATCTCTGAAGTTAAAGCATACTTAGAAGAACGAATACTTCTAACCGGTCTGGTTGGATGGTCCTCATCTTCTGAGAAATAATTCTTTTCAGCAATTGGACTGGCACCAAAGAGATATGTAATTAACCATCTATAATAAATGAAGCCTTGGGCCAGTTTAATATAAATCGAGTTTACAAAATCAGCGTAGGAGTCAAACTTATCCTTTTCTTTTTCCCAAACCGTTTGTAAAACTTTATCATTGATGCTGACGTTCAAGTGAACGCCAACTGGAATTCCTTGGGTGTCGCTTCTGGTTTGGATCCACTTTTCATAATATGCTTTTTGAGCCGGTTCAACATTTGCGACCGGAATCGTTTTTTTATCTTTTGGCAGCACGGGTGGCATACTTAATGGCCACAACAACTCATTAGGCGCTAAAGCGTTTCTTAAAGTGTCATTTAAAGCCATTAAGTAGTGCAAAGCATCAAGTGATTTTGGAGCAGTTGGAGTAATAATTTCGCTTTGAATCTGATAAACATCAGTTTTTATAAAATGGTTCTTTCTTTGGTTTCCCAAAGCTTCTGGATAAGCTTCTTTAGTTAATTGTCCTGATGAATTGATTCTAATACTCTCAACTTCGATGCTCATATTGAAATCACTAGCCTTGGCGACAATTTCGTTTTCGAAAATAATTTTTCCAATTTCATCAAACATCCTATCACCTCACCTAAGATTAATCCTTCAAGGATTATTAACTGACTCTAACGCAATTATTAGAATTTGGAAAGAAAAATGCTAAACATTTTTCATGTTTAGAATTTTTTGTAATATTTAATTTTGAGAAACTAACAAAACAACATTTGGATGATAATTGTCTTTCAAATTAGGGGAAACATAAAAACCATATTTTTGACTTTTCCCTGACATATTAACAGCTGCTAACGTTTGGTGAATTAACGTTGCGTAGAATGCGAGAGCGTCAGTATTTTGCTGAGTTAACCAAAAAGCTTGTGGGTTAACGCTGGCCGATCCGCGAAATGCGGTGTATTTCTTTACCCCAGTTGTTGCAGCTTTGGCAGTTGATAAAGCCTTTGCTTCACTCACTTTAGTAGTAACCATTAATTTGGCAGCGTTAGTTAATTTAGAATCTATTTTGTTGACGCTGTCGTTTTTAGATTTAACTTCACTTTGAACTAAATAATTAAATTGATCCGCTGGCAACTGAGATAAAGCCTTCAAATTGTCACCAAAAAACTTAGAAGCCTGCAACTCGGAATAATCCGAAACGGCCAACATTTTCTTTCCTTTATAAGAAGGATTCAGTCCCTTTTTTAAATATCCACGCCAAACAAAACCATCAACTGATTGAGACGGATTATAAACCTCATAGTAAACAACTTTACTGGAACCCTTTTGTAACGTGATGCTGTTCTTTACAAACCAAGTTGTGTTTGGATAACTTTTGAGGTTATGTAAGATCTTTGTATGATCAAAATTCCACATAACTCCAGAACTTTTTGGATCAGAATAATAGGCAACTTTTTTAGTTGCACTAGAAAATCTAGTCACGCTATAAGGGCTGGTTGTTGTAACTGCATTAGATGCTTTTGCCGAAATATTTGGTTGACTGGAAATGCCAGCGAAACCAAACAATAATCCTAAACTAATTAATACTATATTAAATTTCTTCATTATAATCCCCCTCTTACAATATTGTTATTATATCACGGTTACATTTCATGCTTGTTGCGCCTTTCTTTCGAATTCTTAAAATCAGTTGAAGTAATTTGTAAATAAATCGACCATCGGGAAATAACATTAAGAGTTTATAAAATTACTTTTATTTAACCGCCAAATGGCCGATTTCAACTTGTTGAACAATTTGTTCGTGTTAGTATTGCTCATAAGTGAGGTTAATTCTTCCGAATTTATGGAGATGAAAATATGAAAACAAAACAATTATTGATTGGGGTTGGGGTCATAGCACTGAGTGGGGTGCTTTTTTCAATAAAACCCTTTAGTAATGTCAACGCTCAGGAGGTGGAAACACCAACCACTGATATGGTCGATGTTTCTAGTTGGCAATCAAATTTGACTGCACAGGATTATCAAACCTTGAAAGAAGCTGGCGTTAAAGCTGTTACAATCAAGGCATCTGAGGGAACAGACTACATTAATCCTTATTTATCACAACAAATGGGTTACGCTCAAGACGCTGGTTTAAGTGTTAACTTTTATCACTTCGTTCATTTCACATCTATCGAAAGTGCCAAACAGGAAGCCGAAAACTTTATTAAAGCGGTTCAATCAGTTACTTCCAGAAAAGATGGCGTAATGGTTGCTGATTTTGAATCTTCCGAACTTTCGTCACTTTCTAAATCACAAAATGATGCTGATTTAGCCGCCTTTGATGATGTTCTGAATCAAAATGGTTACAATAAAACCGATCTTTATGTAAGTGCAAGTTGGGTAGGATCGTTAATTGATACAAATAGTGCTAACAAAGGTTGGATTGCAAGTTGGCCAGAACAGCCATCCGGAGATCCTTATCCTGATGCCAATGCTTGGCAGTATGCCAGCGATCATCGTTTTTCTGGAATTGACGAAAACTTAGACGTTAGTCTGTTAAATAACGATTACTACCTTGGAGGAACTGGAAATAACAGCACTACTTCAAGTTTTAGCAGTTCCACTGGTAATGAAACGGCTGCGACAAGCAGTTCTAGTGATCCACAAGCCAGTTCATCAAGTACTTCTGAGCCGGCTAAAACTTCTAGTTCGGGTTCTTCAACGACAACGGGGTCCACTTCTTCAAGTCAAAACCCAGGAAAGTCGGTTATTATCACTTCACCAAATAATAAGCCAACCTCTTCAAGCTCGGCAGGTTCCTCCTATTCAGCTGCAAGATCAAATTCTATGCGGCTAATCTGGCGTGAACCAATGAACTGGCATCCATATTATGCTGTTAAAGGAGCCCGTTATTCCAAGCACTTAGGGATTAGATATGGCAATAACTCAGATTTACCCAATGTAACTTGGGCCACTATTGAACACGAGAAGCTTCAAGTTAAACAAAGTGGGAAAACCTTAATTTATTATCATGTTAAAAGTCTAGATGGCAAGTATAGCGGTTGGATTTGGCGCGGTTATTTAATTCCAGGTTACAATCCAGATAATAAGTAAACAAAAAGCTTTTTGGATCCGATTTATCAGCTGCTTACTGGTAAACCGGTCTTTTTTTGATTTTGTTTATCCTTAGCTCAACTCAATCTTGTTATATACAAAATATTTCATGATGTAATATAAACATAACACAACCGATAAAAACAGCTAAAAGTCTTGACTTAACAGTATTACAAGAGAATGGTTCCCTTTTATGAACTTGTCGTCTTCTGCCAATGGGTATAAATTAAGCTGGTGGGAAATACCGATACAATAAGGAGCAACATTAAAAAATGGGGACTTTTAAAAAGATATGTGTGACAGTTTTAGCCGTGCTTGCGGCAACCATCTTCTACTTTACAATTGCTGGCCAAACTCAAGCTAATGCTGCCGTTATTCCAGACATTTCGGAATGGCAGGGTAAGCTTAGTGCTTCTCAAGTAAAGAATTTGAAAGGTGAAGTATCATTTATCATAAACCGGCGCCAATATGGAGCAGGATACGAAGATAAATATGCCACAAACAATACTAATTTGTATGTCAAATACGGTGTTCCTTTTGGCGAATATGATTACGCGCGATTTACCAGTTCAGCTTCAGCTAAAAACGAAGCAAAAGTTTTCTATAATAATTCAAACAAAAACGCCAAGTTTTATGTACTAGATTATGAAGAAAACGATGTTCATTCCGGAAGTTCAAATTCTGCTGTTAAAGCTTGGTATAACGAAATGCGAGCATTAACGACCAAAAAACTAATTTTCTATTCCTATCAGTCTTTTGCAGTAGCTCACGCAAACTCAGCCAAAAACAGTTTTGACGCTCAGTGGATAGCAAACTATTCTTCAAAACCAACAATTCAAACTGACCTTTGGCAATTCACTAATAAAAATTATCTTCCGGCTTTGAAAAAGTCAGTAGATGCAAGTAAGTTACTCAATTCTAAAAAGCCGATTTCATGGTGGATTGGCGACACAACTAAATAGCAATCACAATAAGTTATTCAATTCTTTTTTGGCCTTTTAGGAGGTTTAATTATAATGAAATTTTTTAAATTGGGCGGCATTGTCCTCGTTGGTCTGTCATTAGCACTTGCCGGCTGTGGCAATAATCAAAGCCAGAGTAAATCTTCTTCTACCCAGCAGTCATCACAGGCAAATATGAAGAACGCTTCCAGCAGTTCAGATAATGCTGTAAGTGCAAGTTCATCTTCTGCTCAATCCTCTAGTGTTCCAGCCACAAATAATTATTCTTTTGCCGGATTAACCAAAAAACTTGCTGCCGATTTGCCAAACACAGCATTGCCGACAAACCCTGGAATCAACGTTGGAACTAAACACGTCAACATTAAATATACTGGCAACTCTTCCAACAGCACTATCTATTACGTCCTTGGAAGTAACGCATTGCCATTAAACGATTCTAGTATTAATATTGGCAGCGCCTACGCTGTTTTTAGTAAGCATACTTACCCTTCAGCAACTCAAGCCCAAGCAAAGATTAATTATACGGATCAGTCAAACTCACAAGGGCTGCCAAAAGTTAACCTAGTTAATAAAATCAGTGCTGTTAAACAATCCGGTGCTGGTCAAACCTATCTTCAATGGAATGAAGGAAACTGGTCAATTGCTGTTCATGGCAGTGACGTAAATAATACTGACCCAACCTCCTTAGCCAAACAAGTCGCCAACATGTTTGAAAGTTATTCTCTACCTGCTCCAAATAAATATGGTTCAATTCAATTTGAAGCTGATCAGTCAGGAAGAAGCCAAAAGATTTCTTGGCAATCTGGAAATATCGTTTATACTCTAACCACCACAACTCCTCAGATTGGAATTATCATGGGATCAAGCATTAAATAGATGTAATAATAAAAATGGAAATTATCCGGAAAGATTTTAAATAAATCTTTTCAAATAATTTCCATTTTTTACATGTTAACGATTATTATTTTTATTATTCCCCTCATTCATAACCGTTTGTTGAGAATGGTTGAATCTTTGAACAAACACCGGTTTAAGGAAGTGAACCCCTAAGCCAAGCAGTGAACCTAATACCGCTGGCATTACCCAGTCCATCCCTAATGAAGCAAACGGCAAAACTGACTATTGAAAAGCCCCTAGGGCTTTACCAAAACCGCTTTGGCTAACAACTGGTGGAAAGGCAGCCACCATATCAAGCAAAGCGGGAACAGTGGTAAAACCGACCACGAATCCATAAACCACTGGATCACGATGGAACAATGGTGAAAAGACTGATAACAGAATCAAGACCATCGCAAACGGATAAAGGAACATCAACATTGGTGTCGACCAAGCAATAATTGTATCAAGCCCAAAATTGGCAGTTCCAAATGAAAGTAAAGTCATCAAAGATAACCATGTTCGATAACTTACTTTTGAGAAATGGCGGTGAAAGTCTTGAGCAAAAGCGGCAATCAGGCCAACAGCAGTGGTAAGACAGGTAACAGTGATCAAAGTAGCTAATAGAGCATGCCCAACGCCACCTAAATAATATGTAACAACTTGATTGAAAGCAACCCCACCATCCAGGGATAATTTAAAGTGAGCTAAGGTTGTTGAACCTAACCAAATCAAACCCACGTAGATTAGCCCAATTGTAGCAGTGGCAAACACTCCGGCCTTGGCAGTAACTTTGGCATTGCTGCTGGGTTTGGTTTTACCAAGCTGACGAACGGCGGTAACAACCGTAACCCCAAAAGCTAACCCAGCTAACGCATCCATTGTGTTATAGCCTTGCAAAAAGCCGTTAAAAAACGAAGCATGTTGATAGGCAGTAGTAACTGGCTGCAGGGCCGCTTTACCCATTGGATGTAAGAACGCCATGAGAAAAACGGAAAACAACAAAAGTAAGAACAATGGGTTTAAAACCTTACCCAAACTTGGCATGATGTTTGATTGTCTATAAGCTAATAAGTAAGCTGCCGCAAAGAACAATGCTGAAAAAACAAATAATCCAACATGAGCCCACGATGCCGGAAGAAGCGGCTGAACCCCAACGGTAAAAGGAACGGTCGCTGTTCTTGGAGTTCCGAACAGTGGCCCAATTGTGGCGTGAATCAATACCATAAAAGTTAAAGCAAATACTGGACCTAGGGGCGTTCCAATATCATAAACTCCCTGAGACCTGGTAACACTCACAGCTAATACTGATAAAAGCGGCAAAGCCACCGCAGTAACTAAGAAACCTAGCATCGCTGTTACCCAGTGGCCCCCGGCTAACTGGCCAAGGTGCAGTGGGAAAATTAAATTTCCGGCCCCAAAAAATAAAGCAAATAACATTGAACTTACAACAAAATATTGTCTTTTAGTTAAGGGTTTCTTATTTAAATCCTGTAACTCATCCATAGATGCAACACTCCTTTTTGATTAATCTTTAACTTCGAAATTTTTAGCAAAATCCTAATATGACTAATACCAGATTTCATGTGCATCATCCCCTTCAAATTAAAATAATTTTTCTAAATTTTAAAAATAATCTCCAGATTATTATGCGGTTTTAGCATTAGCTGGTTGACCATCCTCTTGAGCCCTCCGTTGAGCCATTTTTTGTCTTCGATACTCTGCTAAATGCACGGCCTGAGTAACAAATAAATGCGTTTTGGCTTCATAATGGTACTTTCTGCCCAAGCGAGCAATATATCCATTTATGTAATCTACTTCAGTTGGCCGATCGTGGAACATATCCTGGCACATTGAAGGATAATGGAGTGGCATATCAACTCTGGAGTTTTTTTCCAGTGCTTTCATTTCCTGTTCACGAGTCGAAACTAAATTAATATTGGCCCGAGCGCAGACATCATAGGCTTCATCAATCAGTTGACGAGTCATTTCATCAAAACCTTTAAAGTTACCGAAGTCACCCATCGTCATTTCAAACATTGTGCAGACTGAGTTGATGGCAGAATTGAAAATTACCTTGGTCATCAAAGTTCCCATGAAATCCTCAGTTAAAGTTGGGTTCATTTGCGCTTTCTGTAATTCGTTAAACAGCTTGTGACACATTTCATCCGGTTTTTCGTTAAGTGGGCACATGTTCATCATCCCCGCGCCTCGCTTACCCATAAAGTCAACTTCACCAGGTCCAGGTAAAACGGTAGCGATCAAAGCAGTACCGCCAATAATATGATCATCCGAAAAATACTTTTGCAGTTTTTCAACATGCCCCATACCATTCATACAGGTAAAAGCATAGTGTTTTGGTTTAAAAAGATGCGCACAGCGTTTTAAATACTCATCAAGTTGCATTTGCTTTACAAAAAAGACAAATACATCTGGGTCGCCGTGATATTCTTCAGGAGTCATCATTTTTACCTTTTCCAAATGACGGTCCTTGTGGTCTCGCATAACATAAACGCCACCCTGCTCTTTTACTTTATCCAAATGTTTCTGCCAAGTATCGAGAAATGTCACATCATTCCCCGCATTTTGCAACAATAAACCATACCTAAGTCCCATTGCACCTGCACCAACCATTGCAAACTTCATAAAAATCACTCTTCCTTTTCGTAAATATGTATGTAATCCGCCATTTTAATTTCAAACCTATGAACCAGATAATATGACTAATACCAGAATCGATAAGCACCATCTCCTTTAGAAAACAAAAAACACCCCTAGCCCGTTACTGGGTTAAGGGTGCTTAAACACTGTACCACCTTAATTCACAGCCTTATTACTAAAACTGCCTCTCGCGTACGGCCATCAAACGACGATACGCCAACACGATAATGGGTGTCACCAATGTACGTTACTTTAAGGTTCGGTACATAGCTCAAAAGGGATTTTCGTATTTATCGTTATGCTTTCTCTCACCAAATAAAGCTCGCTTTATAACTTTAAATATTACTCAACTTTCTCACAGCGTTTTTTAATGTTCTCTCATTAAATTAATGCATATGTTAATCGCTGAATAATATATTGTCAAGTCCACGCGATAAATATCTGCTTACGATTGTCCTTTTTTCTTACTTTGGAGTATGTGTGGTGAGTTTCTATGAAGTATGTTTTAATTGAAATAATTATAAAAGGAGCTGTAATTAAATGAAATTTTCAGTTTTAGGACCTGAGGGGACATTTACTGATGCCGCCGCAAAGCTTTACCTGCAAAACCATCAAAAATTAAATGCCGTCATCGATTATCAATCCAGTTTTAATCGGGTTTATGAAGCCCTAAAGGAGGAAGAAATTGGCTTACTCCCAATTGAAAATCAGCTTGATGGATATGTAATGCCAACATTGCAAAGACTTATGTCTTCTCCAGTAAACATTATCGATGAAATCACAATTCCTGTGAATTTTGGTTTGGTGGCTAATGTGTCTGACATAAAGAGTATCAAACGCATTTTTGTTCAGTTTAAAACTGAAGGCCAGTGCCAGAAGCTGTTAAATAAAATCTCGTCGGCAGAAATTATTAATACATCCTCTAACATAATTTCTTTACAGAAATTCCAAAATGGTACAGCTGGTGACGCAGCGATCATCCCACAAATGGAGATGGCTAAACTCCATTATCCTGTAATGGAAAATAACGTGGCCGATCAGGCAAATAATTATACCCGTTTTATAATTTTTAAAGTTAAATCGGCAAGTAATAAACAATTGGAAACAAAGGAGTTAGGTACTTTTAGGTTCAAATCTTCTCTGTTTGTCACTCCTTCCGTTAACGATCAGCCAGGTACCCTGTACAACATTCTTGGCTTTTTCGCAAAGGCTCAATTAAATTTGGTAACATTGATGTCTTTGCCGACAAAGGATACCCTTGGAGTCTATTCATTTTATATCGAATTATCGGGCACCACCTCCCAAAAAGAAGTTTTGTTTAAAACAATTACACAACTTGAAAATCAATATCATGTTAAACTGCTTGGTTATTACTCAGCTTAGGCAGTTTGGGCTTCAGCCTTTTCTTTAGCTTCTTGAGCTCGACGTTTTGCGGCATTTTGACGCTTGAATTCAGCTAAATGAACTGCTTGGGTAACAAACAAGTGGGTCTTAGCTTCGTAATGATATTTACGACCTAAATTAGCGATGTAACCGTTAATGTAATCAACCTCAGTTGGTCTGTCATGGAACATATCCTGGCACATTGAAGGATAATGTAATGGCATATCAATTCTGGTATTGCGATCCAAAGTTTTCATTTCTTCTTCTCGAGTTGATACCAGGTGAATATTGGCTCGAGCACAGATATCATAGGCTTCATCGATTAATTGACGGGCCATGGTGTCAAATCCTTTAAAATTACCAAATTCACCCATTTGAATTTCAAACATCGTACAAATAGTATTAATAACTGAGTTGAAAATAACTTTGGTCATCAATGTTCCAGTGAAATCATCGGTTAAGGTTGGGTTCATCTGGGCCTTTTTGAGTTCATCGAATAATCTGTGGCACATTTCGTCTGGTTTTTCATTTAATGGACACATGTTCATCTTGCCGGCACCACGTTTACCCATGAAATCAACCTCACCTGGACCAGGTAAAAAAGTAGCAATTAATGCGGTCCCGCCAATAATATGGTCATCGGAGAAGTACTTTTGTAATTTTTCGATATGGCCCATGCCGTTCATACACGTAAAGGCATAATGTTTTGGCTTAATGAAGTGAGCACAGCGTTTAAGAACATCTTCGAGCATCATTTGCTTTTCAAAGATAATAAAAATGTCAGGATCATCATTATAAGTCTCAGGGGTTTCAAGTTTAATCTTTTCAAGGTGGCGATCTTTGTGATCACGCATTGCGTAAACGCCGCCTTGTTCCCTAATCTTATCGATGTTCTTCTGCCAGGTATCGATGAATGTAACATCGTTACCAGCATCCTGTAATAACAAACCATATCTCAATCCCATTGCTCCTGCACCAATCATTGCAAACTTCATAAAAATCACTCTCCAATTTCTTTTAAATTCATTTTTTAATGACTAAAAAAAGCGCCCTTGATATAAAATCAAGGGCGCTTTCACGCGGTACCACCTTTATTGTAGCCCAAAACAGACTACCACTTCACGTACAGCCTTTCGATGATACGCTAGCACTTTAAGGGGTGCACACCGTAAACACTTTACACAATGTATCGCGCTTACTGCTTTGAGGTTACTTTCGTTTTCCAAATCATTATCCCTTCACATCAACTGGGACTCTCTTCAATAATCTAAGAAAACTACTCTCCTCTTCTCAGCATTTTTTAATCATTTATTAATGTGTCACTAATATAAATCGCCAAATTTTAATTGTCAACACTTATTTTTAATTTAAATGCAGATTCAATTGCCTGACCAAGGTCAGAGATCAGGTCATCACTGTCTTCAAGACCAATCGATAATCTTATTAATTGATTGGTCAAATGATTTGCTTTACGTTTATCAGGGGCAACTTCTCGATGAGTAACTTTAACCGGATTGACAATCAAAGAGCGACTATCGCCGACATTTGGCAAATAAAGAAATACTTTAACAGAATTAAGAAGTTTGCGGACATTGGCCAAGTCACCGTCCAGATCAAAGGAAACAACGGTACCGATTCCTTTGGGATAGTATTTCTTTGCTAAATCTTCTTGAGCATCACCTGGAAGGCCAGAATAGTAGACCCGCTTTACATGAGGATTTTTCTTTAAAAATTTAGCAATTTTAGTTGCGGTAGCCACTTCTTTGCTGATTCTCTCAGAAATAGTTTCCAGCCCGATAAGCTCTAAGTATGCGTCAAATGGACTTAAAACAGCCCCAAATAATCTTAAGTACTTCAAACGAATCCTCTCAATAAATGCTTTTTTACCGAAGAAATTATTAAAGCTATAATCAGTCGGAAATTCTTTGCTCTTGATAGTAAATTCATTTTCATCAAGTTGAGGGAATTTACCATTGGCCCAGTTAAAGTGACCACCATCAACAACTAAGCCAGCAATAACATTGCCATGACCATTAATCCCTTTTGTTGAAGAATAGACAACAATATCCGCGCCAAATTTAATCGGGTTAAAAAGATAAGGAGTAGAGAAAGTATTATCAACGATTAGTGGAATTCCAGCTTGATGAGCAACTTTGGCTAAACCTTCGATATCGGAAATTTCGGTCGTTGGATTAGAAACACTTTCGACATAAATTGCTTTAGTATCAGGCTTAATGGTTGCTTTAACGTTATCAAGATCGTTGATGTTGTCGACAAAATCGCATTCAATACCAAATTTTGGAAATAGTGTTTGGAATTCATCAAGGGTTGCTCCGTATAAATTCTTTGGTGCGATAATTCTGCCATTATTTTCGGCTACGTTTAAAATTGTGTACGAAATTGCAGCCATCCCGGAACCAACAGCAACCGCGCCAACAGCGTCATGAAGTTCAGCGATTCTTTTTTCAAACACATCAACTGTGGGATTAGCAACCCGTGAATAACTGTATGAATCAGGAAGAGTTCCTGCGGCAACAGCTTCACCACGTTCTGCAGAGCCAAGCGCAAAAGCAGCGTTTTGATAAATTGGAACAGATGCTGCATAATTGTGATCTGCTGGGTTATAACCACCATGAATTCTTAAGGTATCAAATTTTTCTTTTGTCATTTTAAGCCACTCCTCAAATAATTTTTGTTATCTTATCTACTTGCCTTAACAACAGATTCTGGATTGAGGCTGGAAACGTAATCCAAGCCTTGAGCCAAATCATTAATTAAATCTCTTGGGTCCTCAATTCCCACCGATAAACGAAGAAATTGGTGATTGATTCCAGCGGCCAGTTGTTCTTTGGTTGACAGTTCGGCATGACTCATCTTGTAAGGAAGTTCAATCAAGCTTTCAACTGCTCCCAAACTAACTGCTAATTGAATCAAATTAAGGTGTTCAACAAAAGCTTTTGCATCAAGTCCCCTCTTTAATTCGAAAGAAACAATTCCACCAAATCCGTCAAGTTCCTCAGACGCGATCTTAAAGTTTCTGGTTCCTGGAATTCCTGGATAATAAACTCGAGAAACTTCATCACGGCTTTGGAGAAACTCAACAATCAATTTGGAATTACTTAAATGACGGTCCATTCTAACGGCAAGTGTCTGGATTCCGCGGCGAACTAAGCTGCAATCCTCAGGCGACAATGTTGAGCCAATGGCATTTTGGTTAAAGTAAATTTGTTCGCCAATTTGTTTGTTTTTACAGACAACCACACCTGCACAAACATCTGAATGACCACTCAAATATTTAGTTGCAGAATGAATAACAATGTCAGCACCTAAATCTAAAGGCCGTTGAAGATATGGTGAAAGAAAAGTATTGTCAACAATAGTTAACAGGTTATGTTTGCGGGCAATTTTAGAAATATGCTTAACGCTGGTCACCTTGAGCAAAGGGTTTGATACTGTTTCAAAATAAATTGCTTTGGTGTTAGGCTTGATGGCGTCTTCAACTTCTTGATAATTCTGAGTATCAACTTTGGTGAATTCCAAGTGCCAACGTTTAAAGAACTCGTTAACTAATCTAAAAGTCCCACCGTAAATAGTGCTGGAGATAATGATATGATCGCCTGGCTTAAACAAAGCCAATACAGCATGGATTGCAGCCATTCCAGAAGAAAAGGCAAATCCACGAACCCCATTTTCTAGTGAGGCAATTTGGTCCTCCAAATAATTTCTGGTTGGGTTGCCTGAACGTTCGTAATCCCAGCGAACTTTGGAATCGGCTTTTGGATAAATATATGTTGTTGAATTATAAATTGGAACATTAACTGCCCCAGTATTATTATCATTTTGTGATTTCCCGTGAACTAACTTAGTATCAAATTCTGACATAAACATTTCCTCCTCAAAATAAAAAAAGTCCCTTTATCCGCATAGTCTGCAGATAAAGGGACGATTATAATCGTGTTACCGCCTTTATTCGCTTAGAAGTTACCCACTAAGCCTCATTGGCTCGTATTCAAGCCTGGGATGATAACGCATCCTTGCGTCATAGAAGCCTTTCAACCTCTATATTGCTCTGGGCTCATGTTCACCATTCTTTTTCTTGCTCATTCTCAGTAGCTGAGCTTCCTGTGAAAATAATCGAATGATTACTCTTCCCATCAACACAATATTAGAAAACAATAACAGTTTAATTAAATTTGATGATAGCTTCTCAAATTAATTTTGTCAACACGGAAAGCAAATAATTTAATATTCACCCAATAATTTCTTCAATCTGGCAATTCTTTCATCAATCGGTGGATGAGAATCAAATAACTTCATCATCCGGCTCGCCACTCCTCTTTTTGTGACTGGTTCATTAATGTATAAGGCAGCTGTTGTAGAATTCTTATTTTTCATTGGCGTTTCATCGTCTTTTAAAACTGTCAAAGCGTTAATCAATCCTTGGGGGTCTCTAGTTAAATTAACTCCAGAAACATCAGCCAAGGCCTCTCTTTGCCTTGAAACAGCAAATTGCATAATCTCGGCAACAGGAACACCAATAATCCGAATTACCCAGCCACCAATCCACATGATAAAGCCGAAACCAATTATCCCAATGGCAATGGCCCAGGAACTTTTATCATCATCATCAGAATCGCCAAAGAAATTCATCCAACTGGCTCCGCGCATTAATTCAATCCCTGCGAAAACCAGGAAAACCCCAGCTCCAGAAATAAAAGTTGTTAATGCCACGGCAATCGAGGAAACGCGAATATCATAATTTTTTATATGCGATATTTCGTGGGCAAGAACTCCTTCAAGTTCCTCACGATTCATGATTTTACGCAAACCTGAAGTAACACAAACAGCGGCATGCTTGGGGTCTCTGCCAGTTGCAAAGGCATTTGGTGAAGGTTCATTCATCAAATAAATATCTGGCATGGGAATATTAGCAACAATCGTTAAGTCAGAAACAATATGAAACAACTCGGGATCGTCAGACTCTTTTAATTTAACCGCATTGCTCGACCGCATTAAAACATTAGTTACACTCATGTACATAAAAAAGCTATAAACTAATGCCCCAATTAAAAAACCGCCCATGAAATAAAGCGGATATTTGATATTAAATTGATCGGATCGGTATTCAAAAAGACAACCAATCGCAAACCCAATTAGAGCAACGACCACCACAAAACCAACCATTACCAGCCAGGTCCTGCGCCTGTTTTGCTGAACTTGTTGATTAATGGTTTCCATTTTCTAACATATCTCCTTACCTAAAATTTCATTTGCGGAACTGCTTTTGAAGCAGCGGGGATCTCCAAGAATTCCCGTTTTTCAAAATGACCCATTCCGGCAACTAAATTACTTGGAAATGTCTGAAGCTTATTATTATAGGCCATAACATTAGCATTGTAATTTTGGCGCGAAAATGAAATTTTGTTTTCAGTATTTGCTAATTCCTCCTGCAAACTAAGGAAGTTTTGATTAGCCTTTAATTCTGGATAGTTTTCAGAAACCGCAAACAAGTGTCCTAGAGCATCTGTTAACTGATTATCCGCTTTTATCTTGTCATTGATACTGGCCTCTGGGTCTTTCATCTTTGTGCGCATCTCGGTGACTAAAGCAAAAGTTTCTTTTTCGTGAGTGGCATAGCCTTTGACCGTTTCCATTAAATTTGGCAGTAAATCAGCTCGTCTTTGAAGCTGAACGTTGATTTGGCTCGAAGCTTCATCGACCAGATTCCTTTGAGTAACAAGTCCGTTATAAAGTAAAACGATGGCCAATATAAGTAACACTACAATAACAATTATGGCAATTAACATTGGTTAAACCTCCTTTTAGTATGTATTTAAATTTACCACATTCACTATAATTTTGACTATAGATTAAATAAATCTAAGAAACTCTTTACATTAATCCATTTTCTGAACAAAAAAATCCCGGCTTTTTATCCAAAAACTATGGATTCAAGTCGGGTAAATTAGGGCCCGTCTGAAAA
>DIDF01000056.1 GCA_002418005.1 Lactobacillaceae bacterium UBA5807 | reverse complement strand
ACTTTTTTGTTGCACTTCATTTTATTGTCTGATCTTTTTTTACTTTGTGGCCAAGTCTTCAAACCTTTCCACATCATCATGTTTGCCAATGATCGTAATGACATCGCCATTGCGTAAAATGGTGTTATGATTTGGTGAAACTTCTCCTTGCTCGTGAGGGTGAGAAACGGCAACTACAGTAACATGATATTGATTCGTAATATCCAGTTCCTGCAAGGATTTATGGGTTAATTTATTATTGCTTAGTTCAAATTCTGCCACTGAAAGCTTGCCGCTTAAATCCAAATCGTTTATTACCCTTGGTTCCATGGTTCGCAAGGCAATTCTTTTGCCCATATCTCTTTCTGGTTGAATTACTTCATCAGCACCCAATTTTTCTAAGACGCGTGCGTGCCGCTCATTTTCTGCCTTACAGATAATGTGCTTGACCCCCATTTCTTTACATAACATGGTGGTCATAATACTGGCCTCTAGGTCTGTACCAATTGTAATAAATACATTATCAAAATTAGCAATTCCCAGCTGTTTTAAAGCCGATTCATTTTGTGAATCGGCGATAATCGCTTCAGTTGCAATATCTCGAAATTCATTAACTAATTCAGGATTTTCGTCAATGACAAGGACTTCTTGGTGATGAGCAATTAAAGTATTGACAACACTTCTGCCAAATAAACCCAGGCCAATAACTGCGTAATTATTTTTCATGCTTATTCCTCCAAAATTAACCAATCATGATGTTTTCTTCCGGATAGCGAAATTGTTCTTCTGGGTGCCGCGAGTTTAATACTGAATACATAACTGTAAAAATACCGACTCGCCCCATAAACATTAAGACCATGAAGATGATTTTCCCAAAAACGGTCAAAGCAGGCGTAAGTCCTAAAGAAAGACCTGTAGTTCCAAAAGCAGATACCACATCAAAAAAGATGTATTCAAGGCCAAAACCTTTTGGAATTGCTTGAGTAATTATCAAAAGTAACGTGGCAACCGTCAAAATTACACTTACTAAAAAAACAAGGGTTAACGAGCGGGAGACATTTTCCTCAGAAAACCTTCTTCCCCAAAAGGTAGCGTCTTGCCGACCTCTAAGCGTAGACCAAACTCTGATTAAAAGAATTCCGACCGTGGTTGTTTTTATCCCGCCCGCAGTAGATCCGGGAGTTCCACCGATGAACATCAGGATGATCGTGAAAAAGATTCCCCCGTGGGATAGTTTTTCATAGGGGAAAGCATAGAACCCCGCAGTTCTTGGGGTGACTGATAAGAAATAAGTATTCATTAACTTTTGAAAAAAGGTGAGGTGGTTGGCTTGAGCAAAATTACTTTCTGTCAGATAAAATACTAAAAAGCTGATTAAAATTAAACCAAGGTAAGTTGTCAAAGCCAGCTTAGTATGTAAACTTAATCGGTGATCTTGGTGATAAAGTAAAATATCCCGCCAAACCAAAAATCCTAAAGAACCGGCAATAATCAAAATTGAAATAACAAATAAGACATAGGGATTTTTTTGGAATCCAACCAAACTGTTATCAAAAAGGTCAAATCCTGCGTTACAAAATGCACTTACGGAGTGAAAAATACTATACCCAAGTCCCTTCCATAAGCCAAAACGAGGATAAAAATCAATCATCAGTAAACAAAAACCGATAAACTGAATAATTAATGATAATCGAATAACCAAAAAGACAACGGTTTTGGTTTGGGCAAAGCTGTCTAGATTAAGCGATTGTTGAGTTAATAATTGATTAGTTAAATCGACTTTTCGGCGCATAAATACAAACAGTAAAACGGCAAAAGTCATGAAACCTAGCCCACCAATTTCTATTAATATCAAAATAATTGTTTTACCAAAAATACTCCAGTGAATAGCTGTATTAACAACGGTCATGCCAGTGATACAAGTAGCTGAGGTTGCTGTAAAAAGCGAATTTATGTACGAGGTAAAATGACCAGTTTGACTAGAAATTGGCAGACTTAAAAGAAGAGAACCAAGAATTATGATTGTTAAAAAGCCCAAAGTTAAGATTTGGGGTAATGAAATTTTTGATTTTGATGGCAGCAAATTATTCGCCTTCTTTTGCGGTTTGCTTTTCTTTCATTATCACATTTAACTTGAATAACTCAACTATTCAAGTGATCTTAGGCTACAATAGAAAAAAAGAAAATTGAGGCAAAACATGTTAATTAAAAATGTATACATTAAAAATGCAAAGCAAACTAGTGATGTCCGAATTGAAAATGGTAAATTTTCCGAAATTGCCCCTGAAATTGATCCTTACGCTGAAGAAAAAATAATTGACTTGAGAGGTAAGCTAATGCTCCCGCCTTTTGTTGATCCACATGTCCATTTGGATGCCACAATGACCGCGGGAGATCCAGAATGGAATCAATCAGGCACGCTTTTTGATGGGATTCGAATCTGGAGTGAACGAAAGAAAACTTTGACATTTGAAGATGTTAAAAAAAGAGCTAAAAAAGCTCTTAAACTTCAGGTAGAAAATGGCATTCAATTTGTGAGAAGCCACGTTGATGTTACTGATCCAAATTTAACCGCTTTAAGAGCTTTGATTGAGGTTCGAGATGAAGTAAAAGACCAAGTCGAACTTCAATTAGTTGCTTTTCCACAAGAGGGGATTCTTTCATTTCCCAATGGTAAAGAATTAATGACAAAAGCTGCTGATATGGGAGCTGACGTGATTGGCGGAATTCCTCATTTTGAATTTACTCAAGAATATGGAGTAGAATCATTGAAATTTTTAGTTGATTTGGCCGATAAAAAAGGTAAGCTCGTTGATGTTCACTGTGACGAAATTGATGACCCTGAATCACGGAGCTTGGAGACTTTAGCAACCTTGGCTTATGAAAGCAAACTTGGTGATAAGGTCACTGCCAGTCATACTACCGCAATGGGTTCTTATAATGACGCTTATACATATAAATTGTTTAGGCTGCTTAAATTGTCTCACATTAATTTCATCGCTAATCCGCTGGTTAACACTAATCTAGGTGGTAGGTTTGATACCTACCCTAAACGAAGAGGGATGACTCGAGTCAAAGAGCTCAATGATGCCGGAATTAATGTGGCTTTTGGTGAGGATGATATTAAAGATCCTTGGTACCCGATGGGAAATGGGAATATGCTAGATGCTTTATCAATGGGATTACATGTTGGTCACATGATGGGTTACGATGATATCATGAATTCCTATAAGTTTATATCAGAAAACAGTGCCAAATGCATGCATATCAGTGATCATTATGGAATTGAAATTGGAAAACCGGCAGATTGTATTATTATGAACAGCCAGAACTTTTATGATGCCTTGAATGAACGGGCTGAAATTCTTTATTCGATTCATAACGGAAAAGTATTGGTTAAAACAGAACCTAAAAGAATAACGAATAATTTCCAGGAATAAAATAAAAAGTCGGCCAAAATAACGATTGGTCGGCTTATTTTTTAGCTTGTTTTGCAACTTTAGGTTTACGATTAGTGGTTTTAGGCTGTTTGGTTGCCAGTTGTTGTTTTTTAGCTGCGGCTTCCGCTTTTCTCTTCTTTGTTCGAGCTTTTAAGATATCTTTTAGCCCATTGATGTCAGCGTCATGCTGAGTTTTCCATGATTTGTAAGAAGAACTAGTATCGGTATCGTTTGGCTTTAAACCCGTGTCAAGCCAAAACAATGCCTCCGTTAGACTAGAGAAGTTGTGCATCCAAAGTGTTTGCCCGTTTTCGGAATCAAAGGCCACATAAGAGCGGGGATGTTTTGCCAGAAAAGTGTGCTTTCTAATTTTGAAAGCTTCCCGTTTTCTAGTTAAGCGAAAATCAGGTAAAATATATTTGCCTTGGCGTTTTAATTCCGGGAAAGCTTCATTCATTTGTTCAGACCGGTCTTTTAAAAGAGCTTTGGCATCTGATAAACTAATTAAAGTAGCACTTGTTTGGGTCATTGAACTACCCCCTTTATGAAACATTTTCTCATATTTTTTCCTATATGAAAAGAAATTATGATTTTCATTCCATAATCGTAAAAAAATCTCAAGTTAAGGATGATTTTTATGAGCAAAAAAAAGTATTACGTAGTAAAAAAAGGCAAAAAGCCTGGGATTTATAATTCCTGGGGTGAAACTCAAGAACAGGTTAGTGGCTTTTCTGGAGCTGTTTTCAAAGGATTTACAACTTTGAACGAGGCTAAAGACTATTTTTATGATAAACCTGAAAGCAAATCCGATCATCAGATCATAATTTACACAGATGGGGGAACCAGAAATCATGGGAATGTAAAGGGCGGCCATGTTAAGTCGGATGACAAAGCCGCATGGGCCTTTCTCATTGATTTTAATGGCAAGCAAATCAGTGATTCCCAGGGTGAATTTGGCGCAACAAATAACCGAATGGAAATAATGGGCTTGTTATCAGCACTAAAATATTTGTTACAACATAATTTGAACGAGAAAAATATTTTAGCAGTCCTGGATTCCCAATATGTTTTAAACGCGATAACAAAGGGTTGGCTTACGGGTTGGAAGATGCGTGGTTGGTCTCGTTCAGGAAATATGCCGCTTAAAAATAAAGAATTATGGCAGCAATTGGACCAGGTTTTAAATAATTTTTCTAATATCCATTTTGAATGGACTAAAGGACACTCTGACAACAAAGGGAACGTGTTTGTTGATCATTTATTAAATAAAACGATGGACAGTATGAATAAAAATCAGCTGGCCAAACAAAGCCATTCTAAGCAAGAGACCAAGTCCAAATCCCCTGATTTAAAAATAGATTCTGATACTCAGAAATCTGTTAACGACATTCAACAAAGTCTTAAACAACTTGGGCTGTTTGATAAGGATAATCAAGACAATTAAAGACCAGTTTTATTAACATGATGGTATCTTCGATCAACCTCTTTACTCCAAAAACCACCAGAAAGTTGCACTGGTTCTTGAACCATAACAAAAGCATCAGGGGAAAGGTTCTTAATTTGTTCCATTAGACGTCTATCAGCTTTTCGCGGAGCTAAGATACTTAAAACAAGCCGATGGCCATAACGCCCTTCCGCTTTAGTAACAGTGACTCCATAGCCAAGCTTTCTGAGAGCTTCAGGCAACTCTTCATTATGGGCATGAATGGGATTGTCAGGGTCAATTTGAACTGTTACTTCAAAATTGACATAACCCAAGGCAATTTTGTCTTCGATGACGATGCCGATATAGATTCCTATCCCAAAGCCAAGGGCATAGGCAGCAATGTTTAACGGGCTGTTAATATGCTGCAAGGCAATGGCTAACGCCATGACATAAATAAATTCCTCAACCACCGCAACCAATGGGGCTAAAAAGCGATGGCCTTTGACAACCAACATGGTTCTAAAGGTATTAATTGAAATATATAAAGCATTTAAAACAAAAATAGTTATCGCTAATCGCATTGGCTGACCCTTCCTTTTTGAGTATTTATAAATAGTCTACCACCATTTTTAGCTTTGGTTGAAATGCTGTTATGATGGTGTTTTCAGTTGATCAAAATTGACAATTCGTTAATTTAAATGTATTCTATCACTTGTAACTAATAACTAATGTAAGGGTTGTAGCTAATGAATTTAGAATTAATTCCATTTTTAACCTTCGAGAATTCAAAAGAAGCATTGGAATATTATAAACGGGTTTTTGGAGCTACGGACATCTCAAGGAAGTCACCCACTGAAAAACAAGCCGAAGAGATGGCTTTGAATAAAGATATCAATTTAGATAATTTAACATCCGAAGCTCAATTTAATGTTTTGGGCAAAGAGATTTGGTGTGCTGACAGTTTTGTTGGCAAACCGGTCGTTTCAACCATGATCTCGTTGATGTATAAAATTGATGCAAGTGATTCTGCGGCTGTTTCGGCTATCGAATCGCTTTATAATAAGGCAGTTGCTTCCGAAGAGGTTAAAGTAATTGTAGCTTATGCCAAGAAATCTAATGGCAACAAGTATGGCCAAATCGTGGATCATTATGGAATTACTTGGATTTTTAATGTTGTAAAATCAAATTAGAATAACGACTGAGACACTTCGCCTTGATAATTTTTAAAAGAGGTCGAAACTTTAGCTCTACATAAAAAAACGAAGTAGTTCATCCGATAATTTTCTGAGATGAATTACTTCGTTTTTCTTTATATTTTAAAGTTAAGAATGGATTTTATTTAGAAGTGATTTTTAAGTGACTTTCAATGTATTTTTTTAAAACAACTGCTTGATTATTTTCTCGATCTTTTGCTCCGTAAAGTAGAATAACGTTTTGAGATGCCAATTTATCCTCAATAACGTTTAAGAAATCTTCTGTGATTGAATTGGCGTCCAGTTCTTGGTTGTATTTTTTTTGAAATTCAGCGAATTTTTCAGGATCGTGGTTAAACCATTTTCTTAATTCTTTGGAAGGGGCAATGGCCTTATCCCATTCATCTAATTGGGCTCGCAGCTTCGATATTCCTCTTGGCCACAAGCGATCAACTAAAATTCTGTAACCGTCTTTATCAACGGGCTTATCATAGATTCTTTCTAATTTTAATTCCATCTTAATTACTCCTATACTTTAAATATTAGAGGTGAGTAAATTGAAAAATCCTACTTCATTTTATTCTGAAGGAACAACTGAACAAATTGCTCGAGACATGCTCGGGATGCTATTAATATATGATTCCAACAAAGGAAAAATGGGTGGATTAATCGTGGAAACAGAGGCTTATTTGGGCCAGCAGGATTCAGCCGCTCATGCTTTTAAAGGTCGCCGTTCTCCTTCAATTGAACCATTATATGGTCCTCCTGGAACCGTATATATTTTTTCAACTCATGGTGGGTATTGTTTAAATGTAGCCACTCAAGCAAAAGATATTCCTCAAGGGATCTTGATTAGGGGAATTCAACCAACCATCGGAATTAATTTAATGAAAGAAAACCGTAAAAAAACTGGCCCTGAACTTACCAATGGTCCTGCCAAGCTTATGCAAGCTTTTGGAATATCAGATAAAAAAATGAACTTTGAAATTTTTGGTCAAAGTAAACTTGATATTGTCCAGCAGACTGGAAAAAGGCCAAAAAAGATTATTGAAACAAAAAGAGTTGGGGTTTCAAAAGAGGGAGACTGGGCTGGAAAACCTTTCCGCTATTATGTTTCTGGTAACCCTTACGTTTCTGGTATCAGAAAACGCGACATTCAAGATGATGGTGGTTGGATTTAGCTCATACTGTGAGCAATTTTAGCAGTTATTGCACTCGCAATGGCACCGACGATGTCATCAATAAATGTATTTGATTCGCCATTTTTTTCTTGGTCCAATTTTTTGATAATTCCAGTTTTATTGCGGTCTATGAAACCGTAGTTAGTAACCCCAATCGTTCCATAAATATTGGCAATACTTAAAGCAAGACCTTCGTCAACACCGAATACTCCGGCATCGTTCATAATTATGCTTTCCAGTGGTTCACTTAATAATCCTTGAGTTGCCAGTCGATCTAGCTCAAGTCCAACCATTGCATTGTTCATAACTTCTCTTTTATGTAGCACATTGATTGCAGCTGCCTGCACTTGTTTCATGGTAACTTCTGGAAAGAATTCTTGAGATAAGTTAAGAGAAATTTTACAGATGTCATCAATGGTAACTCCACGTTTAGCCAAAGCATCAATCATAAAGCTATACGCGGCGGTGTCAGGATATTTAAATCTAGTATTATTCATTATTTATCACATTCCTTTGGGTACAATTATAGCCTCTTTATATCAGGATGGAATAATTCTGAGTTAAAGAGGCTATAATTTTGGTTACATTTTAAATATCAAATAAATATTTTTTGTCGAATTCTGGATCTTGAGAGGTCAAAAGTCGCGGACCATTTTTAGTGATTGCCAATGTATGCTCGTACTGACATGAAAGTGAACCATCGGCTGAAACGTAATAAGTCCAGTCATCCTTCTTGTCGTAGCGATCCTTGATTTGCCAAGTACCAACGTTGACCATTGGTTCGATGGTGATAGTCATTCCTTCACGTAAACGGAGACCTTGACCAGCTTCGCCATAGTTAGGAACATTTGGAGCTTCATGCATGGTTGGTTGAATGCCGTGACCAATCAATTCTCGAACATCACCCATACCATTTTCATCTTCAACATAATGTTGAATTGCAGCACCAATATCACCGATTCGGTTACCAACAACAGCTTGATCAATTCCAAAGTAAAGGGCATGGTGAGTAACATGCATTAAATGTTTGACTTCGTCCGAAACCTCGCCGACTGCGTATGACCAGCAGGAATCACTTTCAAAACCGTCTTTGTTAACAGTCATGTCTACCTTAACAATATCGCCGTTCTTTAGAATTAAACCTTTACGAGGAATTCCATGAGCAACTTCGTCATTTACCGAAACACATGTTGCATACTTATATCCTTCAAATCCTTTTTCAGAAGGATAAGCATCATGATCAGTGATATATTTGTTGGCAAATTCTTCAATATCCCAGGTATCCAAACCAGGTTTAATAATATTTCTGAGTTTTTTATGAACTCCTGCCAAAACAGCTCCTGACTCTGCCATCTTTTCCAGTTCACGACTTGATTTTAAAGTAATCAATTAATTTACTCCCTTTGAAAGTTTTTTATCCATAAAAAATAGCCATTGAATTGGCTATCCTCAATAGTCCAGCTTAGCTGATGCCATCGATAATTCCTTTTTGTAGTGCTTCTAGAATCAACTTAACTTCTGTGATTTTAGAATCCACCAAGTACTGCATTGTTTCGTTGTTTTTACTTTTAGCGTCTTCCATTTGATCATTTAAGAATTTAAGTTGGTCGTGAAGATATTCTGTTAGTTTCATATCCATCACCCCATTATATTTCATTAATCTATTATAGCCTTTTTCATTGCCATAAGTGTACATAAAACTTGGAGAAAATACAACGCATAGACTTCCTACCAAATTTTTACCCTTTGATCTTCGGGAAGATACATGCCGTCGCCCTTTTTGACGTCAAACGTGGAATAGAAATCATCGAGATTTTTTACTTGAACATTTGCTCGCAAAACGTTTGGGGCATGAACATCAATATTTAATAAGAGCTGTTGATATTGTTTAATTGCCTTCATCCGCCAAATTCGTCCCCAATTAATAAAGAAAGCTTTTAGATCAGTTTCATCTTCCTCTTTGGCTGCTTCATTGGCACAGCTTAAACCGCCAGCGTCAGCGATATTTTCGGAGACTGTTAATTTACCATTAACTTTGCTGCCAGCAAATGGAATTCCGTCAAACTCTTTGATCATCTTATTTGCTAATTTTTTAAAGTATTCATTATCTGCTTTGGTCCACCAGTTATTCATATTGCCATACTCATCGAATTTTGCGCCGTTATTGTCAAAAGCGTGGGAGATTTCGTGGGCAATAACTGCACCAATGCCGCCATAGTTCTCACTTGATGATTGCTTTAAACTATAAAATGGTGCTTGGAGAATAGCTGCAGGAAAGACAATGCTGTTAAACGAAGGGTTGTAATAAGCATTAACAGTTGCAGCGCTCATTTCCCAACGACTACGGTCAACTTTTTTACCAAGTTTGGCAAAGTTATCTTCCACCGAAATTTTGCCAAAGGCCATCATGTTTTCAAGGAGATTGCCACCCTTGTTTTCATCAACAACTTTGTATTTGAATTCCAGTTCATCGATTTTTTCGGGGTAGCCAACATGAAGTTCAAGTTTGTCTAATTTTACAACCGCTTTTTTACGGGTTGCTTCACCAAGCCAGGTATTATTTTGGAGACGCTTTTTATAAATGGCAATCATTGATCTTACCATTCTTTCAACATCACTTTTAGCTTTAGGACCAAAGTATTTTTTGGCATAATAATCACCTACAGTTTGACCGAAGACTCCGGATGCTAAATAAAATGCCGACTTTTTTTGCGGGGTAGCAGATTTCTTACCTGAAAGAGCTCGACTAAAAGTTGAACCAGTTTGACGGAAATCTTCAGAAAGAAAACCAGCATGGCTAATGACAAACTTAATTAAAATCCAGTTCTTCATGTCGCTGAAGTTGGCATCATTAACGATTGAATTAAATGCTTTAAAGTACTTAGGCTGCTCGACAATAATTTCTTCAGGAATTTTCTCAAACAGTTGTTTAACAGTAGTCGTAAAGTCAAAAGTATTACTAGTTTTTGCAAAATCGGCAAATTTAGTAGGGTTGTAAAATTTTGTGTAGTCTGCAGATTCTTCAGCTGATTTTACATGAGGGGCAATTTCTTGATCAAATTTTTTGGCTGATTCAACAATTTCACTGGCTTCACTAGCGCTGTAATCGGCGAGAACCAATAATTGGTTGGCCATTTGTGTGAAGATTGGCATTAACTGTTTATAAGCCGGATTATTATTTTCATAATAGGTGCGGTCAGGAAGAAACAGTCCTGGGGCCCCGGCATACAGAGTATTGATTTGAGTATTTTTCATGTCAGGTTCAACTCCAAAGCCAAACGGCAATGGGAAACCATTTTTAATCCAGCCTGAAATCTGATTATTCAAGTCTTCAAAACTTGAAATGTCCTCAATCTTGTCCAGATATGGTTTGAGAGGATCGCCAGCGTCGGCATCACGCTTCTTAAAGTTTGCGGCGAGCTGATAAAGTTTCATGAACTCATAAAAAGGAGCTGGGCGTTTTTCGTCATCTTGCTTAGCTAACTTATCAAAATCGCTCATTAAGGTTTTGTCGATGTTGTCGTTTAAATCGGTAAAGCCACCGGTGGTTGCGTGATCAGCAGGAATCTTAGCTGTTTTTAGCCAATTGCCGTTAACGGCCGCGTAAAGGTCATCTTTAATTAAAGAAGTATCAACACTATCGTTTTTTTCTTCTGTCATAAAAATCCTCCTAACCAAAAATATGGTTAATTCGTTTGAACAATTATATTCCTTTATTCATTGATTTAAAAGGAGTTTGGGAAATTGAGGCAGTGCAAAGCAGTCTTAAAAAGAATAGAATTACGGTGGTTGAAAATTTATTAAAAGAAGTTGATGAAGATTAATACAATAACTTGTTCTAAGACCCGAGCAATTAATGATTCCTACGTTTTTTATCGTGATTTAAACAATAGTAGAATTCAATTTGGCGGCAGAACTTTAGAAATCTTGGATGCCAACGCAGGTTTGGCAGCAGCAAAATTTCGCCCACAAAGAGATTTTGTTACTGCCGGCTATGACCATGTCCACTTTTTGACTCCTCTTACCCAGTCAGATTTGGTTACTTGTGTCTCGTATGTTACTGGAGCCAAAGGAAAAGTAATTGAGGTTTTCACCAAGATCATCGCTAATGATACTTTTAAAGATGAACAAAAGATTGCTTTTACTTCGTTTTGCAGTCTTGTGGTGAAAGCTGACGAAGTTTCCTTTAAGAAATTGATCCCTGAAAGTTCGGAAGAAAAATATTTAACATCAACCTTTGCAAAGCGCCAAGAAAATCGTCAGAATGATTTAGCTTATAATAAGGAATTGGTCAAGCATTTAACGAAGTGAAATAATTTAACAAAACGGGTTATTATTTAGTGTGCTTAGAAAAAAAAGAGTAAACTTAAGTTAGAGTAGCGAATAATAAAGGAGGTCATCTTATGAGTGGGAATATTTTAGTTCCAATTGATGGCAGTCAAAATGCCGAAAAGGCTTTAAAAGCAGCAGTTCATTATGGTAAGCAGTTAGATGCAACTTTACAAATTGTCTCCATTGCCACTGACCAGCGGTACGTTCAGTATGGTGTGACCCTTGGCCAAGATGTCATGCAGTCTTTTGAAACTAGGGCAAATGCTCTTTTAGATCAAGCAAAAAAAGAAGCTGAAAAAGCGGGCGTTAAAGCAGAAACGCACTTTATTATTGGAGTTCCTAAAATTCAAATTGCTGAAAAATTGCCAGCTCAGTTTAAAGCGACAATGACAATTATGGGCAAGTCAGGCGTTAACGGAATTTCTCGGGCAATATTGGGCTCAACCACTGAGTACGTCGTCCGTCATGCAACCAATAATGTCTTTGTAATTAATGATCCAGAAGAATAATTCAAAATTTTAGTCACTAAGTTGCTGGTGTCACAACAACTTAGTGGCTTTTTGTTTTTAGCCAATTTAAAGTTTTTAAAAGCTTTAAATTTAAGAGATCAATCATTTTCCTAAAATGCTACAATTGCCCTGTTATTTTAAAAAAATTGAAAAGAAGAGAATTTATGTTAAAAGTCTCTGGAGTTAAAAAACTTTTAGTCGAGGTCATTTTAGCAGTTGTTTTTTGTCTTGCAGTTGTTGTTTTGGCTTCTCATGATGACCATTTTTATACCCAGCCGATTTTTCAGATTCATCGAGTGATAAATGGCAAACAGCAGAAAGTCGTTGATGAATTTCATAATGTGGATCATCAAACTGATCAAAAGTTAACTGGCAAAATTATTAATGGAAAATATTCTGGCCGAACACTTACAATCCAAAATACTTATTCTGATTCCAATGCTATGGATCATAAGCTTGCGCCTGGTCAAAAGGTTTTCATTGCTCTTCATACAAAACCGAGGCTTCATGCAACCGTCAAAGATCTAAAAAGAGACGTGCCAATTGCCATTCTTTTTGCCATTGCAATCAGTTTGTTGCTAATAGTCCTTCAATTTAGGGGATTTGTGGTTATTTTTAGTATTTTGGTTAATACATTGCTTTTTTGGCTGGCTATTCGAATTAATGAAAGAACAAATGGTGCTCCGGTAATTCTTATTTTTAGTGTTTTAGCTGTGATTTTTTGCGCCCTTACTTTGTTTCTTGTTATGGGCTGGACCAAGAAGATGATGGTAACGTTGATGGCAGTTGTGGGATCTACTACCGCAACAATTTTAATTATGTTGTTAATCTTTGGGTTTACTCAAGAAAAAGGCGTTTATTATGAGTCAATGCAATACGTTACTCAACTACCCAAACCCTTATTTCTGGCTGAAGTATTAATTGGTGTTTTGGGAGCAGTCATGGATGAAGCCACCGATATTGTTGCTTCTTTGGCGACTTTAAAAAAGGAAAAGCCAGAAATGTCGCGAATGCAATTGTTTAATTCGGGGCGGGCAATTGGTAGGTCCATTATGGGGCCTTTAATTAACGTGTTATTTTTTATCTTCATGGCAGAGACCTTTGCAATGACAATTTTGTTTCTGAAAAACGGCAACAGCTGGGGCTATTCATTTTCAATGAATATGTCTTTAGGCATGATTTCCAGTTTAGTCAGTGCAATTGGAATTGTTTTAACAGTATTGTTGTCCAGCCTTTTCGCCGGTCTTTGGATAAAGGGAGATGAAAAGTAATGGGTACAATAACGGTCTTGTGGCTGGTACTGCTTATTCTGATGGTCTCAGTAGGAGGAAGTCAGGGAATCAGCTCTTATCTGGGACTGTTGATAAATTTTGGAATTCTTTTCATCAGTGTTGTTTTAATGGCATTTCATTTTTCTCCAATAATCGTTACTTTGGTTTCGAGTATTATTCTGCTTTCCATTACGATTTTTTGGAGCAACGCTTCGGATAATGCATCTTCTAGCGCATTTTTTGCTGCCCTCGTTATTTTGTTGATTTTAGTTGCCATTATTTTGCCGATCGAAAATTGGGCAAAAGTTGGTGGATTTGGGTTGGAAGATAGTGATGAACTTGAGGGCTTATCAACTTTAGTTGGAATTGATTTTACTGCAGTAGCAGTATCAACGGCAATTTTAAGCTCTCTTGGCGCAATTGCGGAAGCCGCGATTGCAATTGCTTCTGGGTTAGACGAAATTATTTCTCAGCATAGTGCAATTTTACCCAAACAATTATTTTTTGATGGAACCATTATTGGGCGGCAAATTATTGGCACAGCTGTCAACACCTTATTCTTTGGATTCTTCGGTAGTTCTTTAGCGTTATTTATGTGGTTTAAAGGACTTAATTATTCACTTGGCACAATCATAAATGATAAAGTTTTTGCGGGGGAACTAATTGCGATTATGGTGGCCTTTATTGGAGTGGTTTTGACAATACCAATCACGACCTTGATTATGAGCATTCGTCTGCATAACAAACAAAAGGTCAAATAGCTTTATAATCTGGTTAATCTAGTTATAATAAAGGTAAATTAGTTAAATGAATAATTAAACAAAGGTGCACAGTCAACAAATGAGGGATGTATTATGAGTAAATCAGATAAACTAGCAAATAAATTAATCGAATTCGTTGACCTTGTCTCTGATCCTAATCGAAATGAGTCCTTTTACCAGTCAGTTTCGGACAGTGGTTATTCAGTTACTCCAACCCAGGTGCATATTATTGGAATAATTTCAAAGTATGGTGATGAAGCCAATAACTCGTTTATTGCAGCACAACTAGGGTTAACAAGACCGGCTGTTACAGCAGCAATTCGGCGATTATCCGAAATGAATTTAATCAATCAGGTACCTTCTAAAACTGATAAGCGAAAAAAACATTTTGAAATTACCGAGGATGCTCAAAAGCTTGCTACCTTTAGAAGCAATATGAACGACAAGGTCAAAGAAACTTATAGCGTTGAAGTAGAAAAATTAGGTAAAAAAGAACGCAAGGGTGTCATCAAATTACTTGATGGTCTCACTCAAGCATATAAAAACGGAAGTCCGCTATAGGGCTTCCGTTTTTGGTATCATTATAAATATAAAACTATTTTAAAATGGAGTGGTTAAATGTTTGAACGTTGGCATAAAAAAGGCGAAATCCTTGATAGAAAACAAGTATATTCAGGACCGGTTTACGGGGTCCAAAAATTACATATTAAAACGCCAGATGGTTTGACGGTTGAAAGGGATTTAATTAAGTGCGATCCGACCGTGACAATTTTAGCGATGACTTCTGATCAGAAAATTGTGATGAATAGTGAATATCGAGTGGGGATAAATGCTGAATCAGTTTCTCTTCCAGCAGGAATTATTAATCCTGGCGAAAATAGTCTGGCTGCGGCAAAGCGAGAGCTGCAAGAAGAAACTGGCTATGTTGCTTCTAGTGTCAAAGAAATGATTAATATCACTTCTTCAGAAGGGTTTATGGATCAGACCTGTGCTTTGATGCTAGTAAAATTTGATCCAAAGAATCGCGTTTCGACTCATTTTGATCATGACGAATTTGTTTCCAGCAGTTTAGTCGATTATTCCCAAGTAATGGATTGGATTAAACAGGGCAAAATAAATACCGCCCAAACAATTTCGGCGGTAACTTATTTTACTTTATTCGAAAAAAATCAATAATTATTTTCTGATTTGGCCATTGCCTTGGATTTCGTACTTGGTGGTGGTCAATTCATTTAAGCCCATTGGACCTCTTGCGTGAAGCTTTTGCGTACTAATACCGATTTCGGCGCCAAAACCAAATTCAAAGCCATCGGTAAATCTTGTAGAAGCATTTACGTAAACACAGGCTGAATCAATCTGTTGAAGGAATTTTTGACTGTTTTGGTAATTGTCAGTAATGATTGCCTCAGAATGACCAGTTGAATATTTATTAATGTGAGCAATAGCCTCCTCTTCCGAATCTACTACCTTCACTGCCATAATTAAATCATTATATTCAGTGGACCAGTCATCTTCAGTTGCTGGCAGAATTGAGGGAACAATTCCTACAGCTCTTTTATCACCACGTAATTGGACACCACGATTTTCTAAGGCTTGGGCAATTTTTGGAAGAAAGTCTTTGGCAACCTTTGAATTGATAACCAACTTTTCAGCGGCATTACAAACACTGGGACGTTGAACTTTTGCGTTCACGACAATATCTTCAGCCATTTTTTCTTCAGCATATTCATCAACGTAAATATGGCAATTTCCGGCACCAGTTTCAATTACGGGAACAGAGGAATTTTTGACCACAGTTTGAATCAAACCTGAACCGCCTCTAGGAATTAAAACGTCTACATATTTGGTCAAATTCATTAATTCATTGGCAACTTTATGGCTGGTATCGTGAACAATTTGGATAATATTTTCGTCCAGGCCGTTTTTCTTTAAGACGTCTCGCATAACTTTGGCCAAAGCCAAGTTACTTTGGATTGCTTCACTGCCACCACGAAGAATTACTGCATTTCCGCTTTTAAAAGTCAACGCAGATGCATCTACAGTCACGTTAGGGCGAGATTCAAAAATTATGGCGACAACTCCAAGGGGAACTCTTTTCTTCATAATGTTTAAGCCTGAATTATTGACCCAGCCTTTATCGATATTTCCGATTGGATCTGCGAGCCCGGCAACTTGGCGTAAGCCTTCTGCCATATCATTAATTCGTTGTTCGTTTAATGTTAATCGGTCAACAAATTTTTGCGGGACATTGTTGTCAGTATTTAAATCTTTTTTATTAGCGTCTAAGATCTCTTCTTTATTATCAAGCAAAGCATCAGCAAATGATTTGAGAATGCTATTTTTTTGAGAAGTCTTTAATTGGCCAATCTCAAACGAAGCTTTCTTTGCTTGTTCACCAATTTTTACTAATTCATCATTCATAATAGTGTCCATGACTATCTCTCCTTTGTTTTAACGGGAGTAAATAAAGTCCCAATTTTTTTGCCGGCTAAAATATCAAAAATCACTTTAGGATCCTTACCATTGGCTAAAACCATCTGTCGGCCTTCTTCAATCATTCGTTTTGCTGCAAGTAACTTAGTATGCATGCCGCCAGTTCCAAAACGACTTCCCCGACCTTCGGCAATTTCAAATGTTTTTTCATTAATTTGAGAACATTCGGGAATCAATTTAGCATTTTCATTCTTGTGGGGGTTAGAGTCGAAAAATCCATTCACATCGGATAAAACAATTAATAAATCGGCATCAACGTGGCTGGCAACAATGGCTGATAATTGGTCATTATCACCAAAAGTGGTTTTGTGATCCAATTCATCGATAGCAACGGTATCATTTTCGTTTACAATTGGAATAACATTTTCGGCTAAAAGACAATCAAAAGTATTCATAATGTATTTGCTGTTCTTTGGGTAGTCAAAATTGTCATGGGTAAGCAATACTTGGGCAATATCAGTTAGATAATGATCAAATCTTTGAGTAAATAAAGTCATCAGTTCTGATTGCCCAATTGCTGATAATGCTTGTTGGGCACCAATTTCCTCTGGTCGATTTTTGAGATGCATTTTGTTTAACCCAACTCCCATGGCTCCTGAAGAAACCAGGATCAGTTGCTTGCCTTGATTATTTAAAGCACTTAAAACGAAAGCCAACTGATCAAAAGTTTTTAGATTAACAGTCCCATTTGGGTGAATCAAACTACTGGTTCCAACTTTAACCACAATTCGATTAGCTTTGATATCCCTACTATCTGCCAATGACTTCACCTACTCTTCTAAATTTTTCCAAAAAAAGCGTTGCTTGATTGAGACACCCATCTGGGCGGTACCATTCTCTTTCAAAGCAACGCTTCACTCTTTTATACCAATAACGGCGGCAAAACCGTGATCTTTTGAAATCATAAATCGATAAAGCCAGGATTCGTGTACTAGTTTGTATTTCAGCAAATTACAAACTCTCTAAGTGACACTACTTAAACTTTAAATTTGCACTAAGCATAAAGAATCTTTTGCAATAAGTCAATCAAATTGTTTATTTTGTAAAATCTAGGGCAGTTCCGTATACCCAGTAACGCTTGGCATTTGTGTTAGAAGAGAACCTAATTCGATACCAATTTTGTTTTGCATTAGTTTTTTTTGCTGACATATCTATATAAACTTCTTCACCAACATAAGGTGAAACTGACGTCCAAGAAAACTTATTGATTGAAGCACGAGTGTTTTTCACGTGTTCATATAATCGATATGAGCTATACTGACTGCCTAATTTTGCAGTTTGATTTGATGATTGGTAAGTAACTTTATCGTAACTGACATTACTCTTAGCATTACTGTTGAATGAAGAACCTGAACCAAGATTATTGTAGACGACTTTTACTAGTTGATAAAAATCAGACATTGTATAAGCCTGGCCAAAATATTTCTTGCCGCTGGTTGCGTAATAGCCGACCGGGTCGGTATGATCTGATCCACCCAAGAATTTGGCAACTGCAGCATGGGACCAAACAGTTCCGTTGCCATCATAGGCGGCATCGTTTAAAGGTAAATTGTATTTTTTTAGAATATATGCAGTGTAGTAAGCTGCATTGGCAACCTCATGAGCGAAAGCATCTTTGCTGTGCATTTCCACTTGTTCGAATTGGACGAACCTTGAGTTACCGGGATAACCTACTCCCCAAGCAAGGTAATCGGTGTTGGCAATATTGATAATTCGAGCAGAATCAACAAATGTATGAACAAAAGCATTTTGATAATTTCGCTTCATAAAAGAAATTTCATTATAGATTGTCGAATTTGGGTTGCCAGTCTCATGGACGACAACGCCTTCTGGTTTACCAACCCCATTGCGATACTTATATTTTGGAAAGCCACTCCAGACAGCTGAGGTAACGTTAGCATGTGAAATATTGTTATTTGAAATATATGAATTTACACTCTCAGCTTTAGCAGGTGTGTTTGAACCCGCAAAGAAAGTGAGCGCTCCAAATGATAAAGCACAGATTGCGGTTAATATATGTTTTTTCAAAGCAAACTTCCCCTTGTATTTAGAATATTTAAGACGATTTTTAGTGGATAAATTAATTTTTGTTTACCCAATTAATATATAGGGCGCAATAGTTAGATTCAACCTACACGAATCTTCTGAAATCGCCAAACTAGGTGGGTTTAACGGCTTTCGAAAGCTTATTATCATTAATATTAAAAGTTCTTGACAATTCAACAAAAAAAGCCGACAAAGCCTTTTATATAAAGCTTTGCCGACTGTAATAATCCATTATCTAAAAATAAACTATTTATCAAGGTGCAACTTTTTTTGACACTCAGGACAAATACCAGAAATTTCAACTTTTGTGCCTGTGATTAAATAACCCGATTTATCACGGGTGGCTTTTTCAAGCTCTTCTGCAATTTGAGGGTATTCATCTAAAAAGACGTCAGTTATTTTGCCGCAGTTTTCACAAATTGCGTGAAAATGGGGAACGCCAAAATAATCATACCGAATGCCGCCATCTTTGTTGGGAAGTTCAATTACAAGTTCATTATCAACAAGCATTTTAATAGTATTGTAGATTGTCGCCGTGCTTAAATTGGGTAATTTAGAGCTAATACCAGCTTGAATGGTTTTCACAGACGGATGAATATGATGAGTGATCAAGTATTCCAAAATGATCTCTCTTTGAGGAGTGATTCGCACGCCATTGGCTTTGATCTTTTTAATTGAATGAGTTAGTTGGGTGTTTTCGGTCTTCAAATTATCCATTAAGCGTTGCCTCCATACTTTTTACGTTCTAATTTAGAACCATTCTAATATGTTTTGAAGAATAATTCAAATTATTGAAGTGAAATATCATTCAAGATACTTTAACCAGCTTAAGTTATTTCTACTTTGGAAATTATTTTCTAAAAGTGCTGCTGTTAGCTGATCATTCTCAGAAATCAAATTGATGATAATCTTCTTAGTTTCAAAATGATCTTTGATAAAAGAAACGGTTCTTGAAAGTGGCTCATTTAAAGATGACGGCTTGTCCAAAATAAATTCGATTGTTGATTCCTTCAGAGGATTTTTTGGATTAATAATTGAAATTTGACCGATGAATTTCTCACTCTTTGTGGCGGTAATTCCCCAGGATAGTTCTTGTTGGTTCATTATTTTTTGCATTGTTGTACTCACGATTTTTACTGTTTGTAAAATGGTGCTGGGATTTGTTCCAAATCCTGCCGATTTTATCGATTTTGGTGATTCGAACAATTTATCGACGTCTTTTATTGGGCTTTGAGTTAGCCAATCTAAAGTAAAATTTGGGGTTAAAATTGGGTGAAATTGATCAAAAGAAGGCAAAATTAAGTTCCTTTCTTGAAAAATATTTTCATTTTTTGTGTTTGTAAACGGTTAATGTGGCATAATAAAGATGTCAAAATAGGAGGTAGCAAAATGATTGAGCATTATTTAATTGGAACGTATACCAAGAAGACCAGTCAAGGAGTTTACTCAGTTGATTTGGATACTGATAAAAAAGTTTTACAGAATTTGCATTTAGTTGGCAAGGCTGGAAATCCAACCTATGTTACCGAATCAAACAATAAAATTGTTTATGCCGTCGATAAAATTACCGATAAAAAAACCGGTGATGTTTCTGGCGGTGTTTTGGCTTTGGATCCCAACGCTGGAGAACTTCCTTACAAAGAAGTTGGCCGAGCAATTGACGAACATCCTTCACCCGCTTATATTTCTGTTGATGAAGGTCGGCATTTAGTATACACCGCTAATTATCATGCCGGTTATATAAGCAGTTATCGAATTCAAAAAAATGGTTCAGTTGAAATTGCAGATCAAGACATGCATAAGGGAACATTAGGCCATCGTCCTGAACAGCAAGATGGGCCACATCCTCATTACGTTGATCTTACCCCTGATAATCATATTGTTTCAGTTGATTTAGGAGTGGATAAGGTTTACTTGTACAACGTGGACAAGGATGGCAAATTTGACGTAGTTTCCGAACTCCAGATGGATAATGGCTATGGGCCACGGCACATTGTCTTTTCTCACACAAAAGATGTCGCTTATCTTGTCGGTGAATTAAGCAGTCATGTTGCAGTGCTGGATTATGATCGAAAGAACGTTAAGTTTTCTGTTAAACAGATTGTGTCGACGATTCCTTCGGACTGGACAGCTCATAATGGTGCCGCTGCAATTCGAATTTCCAAGGATGATAAATTTATTTATGTTTCAAATCGAGGAAATAATTCAATTGTTGTCTTTAAGATTGGTGATGACGATGAGCTCGAATTGATTCAAAGAATTTCTACGGAAGGCGACTTCCCTCGTGATTTCAATTTAAGTGATGATCAGTCATTGTTAATTGCTTCAAATCAGAATTCAGATAATTTAGTTTTGTATGATCGTGATGCTAAGACCGGAAAATTGAGTCTGATTTCAAGTGATTTTAAAGTTCCGGAACCAGTTTGTGTTGCTAGAATGAAGTAAAAAATTGTTTTCATTAATTATTAAAATTTTTCGATCTGTTTTAAAAATGGAGTTCCGCCTTTTGGCGAAACTCCATTTTGTTTACTAAATTACTTTTGTGGAAATGGTTCCCAAACCATCAACCTCACTAGTGACAACGTCACCCGATTGTAAGAATACCTGAGGATCTCTGCCAACACCGGTTCCACTTGGGGTGCCAGTGAATAAGAGATCACCTGGATAAAGTTCGATAACACTGGAGATGTATGAGATTAAGGTTTGAATATCGAACACCATCTCACCAACCTTGGCTTGCTGCATAACTTTGCCATTAACTTTAGTCGTAACGTTGCTATTAATGATATCTTCCAGGGTATCTGCTGTGGTCAAATATGGGCCAATCGGTGAATATCCTTGGTATGATTTTGCCAAGTCAAATTGGGTTGATGGTCCATCGATTGACTGCATTGTTCGATCAGAAAGGTCTTGGCCAACCATATATCCTGCGATTGCATCCTCAGCATCTTCTCTGCTGATATTGCGGCCGCCGTTACCAATAACAATTACTAACTCTGATTCCCAGTCATCTGTATTGCCACTTAAATGAATTGAATTTACTGGTCCGGCCAAAGAACTGACAAATTTATTAAAGACATTTGGTTTTGAAGGCAGATCTTCAGCCATTTCCTTCATATGCTTAGGATAATTGAAACCAATTGCAGGAATTTGTTTAGGCAAAAGGATTGGTTGCTGGAAATTTTCAGCTTTAATAATTGTTGAATTATCATTTCCAACCACTAATTTATCACTCATGGTAACTAATTGATTTTCAGTGAAATTCTGCCAGTCGTTTAGGATTTCGTCAATGGATTGGTATCCCTCAATTGCCAGTCCCCATAACTGACCATTTTGGGGAGCCACATATATTGGCTTGTTTTGATACATTGCTATTCTCAATAAAAACCCCTCCTGGACATAAATGTTGCTACAAACAGAAATTATACACCCAAATCATGATTCTGGGATATGTTCAGAAACTTCTTGTTGAGTCCAAAAGTTTGTTAGTAAGTCCTTTAAATGACTCTGATTACTGGAAATGCGAATATTTTTCAAATGAGCAGGGAATATTTCACGATACCGTCTTTGAACAAATCTTTGGTCCATCAAAACGATAATTCCTTTGTCCATACTAGTTCTAATTAGTCGACCGGCTGCTTGAGTAACGTTATTAAACCCAGGAAGTTGGTAGGCAAATTCAAACCCATGACCATTTTGCAGGTCAAAGTATTTGCGAATCAAATTTGATTCTGGGTTAATTGCTTGCAGGCCAACACTCACAATTCCAATCCCAATTAGTTGTCTACCTTTCAAATCGATTCCTTCTGAGAAAATTCCTCCTAATAGAGCAAATCCCAGTTTGGGTTTATCCAGGTCAGTTCTAAATTCATCAATAAATTTTTTTCGTTGGTTGCTATCCATTCCAGATTGTTGAGCAATCACCTTAGTTGATGGATATTCGGTTTTGAAAGCCTCGCAAACTTCATTAAGATATTCATTTGAAGGAAAGAAGATTAGATAATGACCGGTCTTTGAATCAATCATATTTTTGATAGTTGTGATAATTGGTTGGATACTTGCCTTTCGATGAGTGTAAGTCGTTACAATGTCACTTTGAATGATGATTTCACAATTTTGGGATGGAAATGTTGATGGGGCACTGAGCTTTAAACTATCTTCTTCATTTCCTAAAACTTGTTGATAATAATTCATCGGACTAAGGGTGGCAGAAAATAGAATTGCTGCTCTACCCAAGCTTAAGGTGTCACATAGGTAGGCGCTGGGGTCCATACAAAATTGGCGAAAAATAAAATTAGTCCCGTCACTTAGGATCCGCATCCGATAGGTTTGATCGAAGAACTGGCTGATTAGCAAGTAATGGCGGCAATCAAAATAGTAGTCTAAAATTTCATCAACATCAGGACCAGATTTAATTTTGACTAGCCATTTGTGGATTGTCTCCACTAATTTTTCAAGGGCGTCATTAAAATCATCCAAAGGAGATTCCTGGGAAATCTCAAGATCTTTGGTTTGAAGGGCCGGTTTCCCGTCTTGCTGGAAAGAACGTTTCAATGCCTGGAGTGCGTGAACGACTTTGGTGTTTTTCTTTTTGTTTTTTGAAAGGTCTTTTGCTAACTGCGTGATTGGTTCGGAACTAAGATCTGCTGAGTACATTTCGCGAGACCTTGAAACTAAGTTGTGGGCTTCGTCAATCAAAAAACAGTTTGATTTATCTTGAACTGAGAAAAATCTCTGTAAGTGAACCTGGGGATCAAATAAATAATTATAGTCACAAATTATTACATCACAGAAAAGGCTGACATCAAGCGAAAATTCAAATGGATCAACTTGATGTTTCTTAGCGTACTTTTGAATTATTTCTTTAGTAATTTGGTTTTCGTTTTCGATTATGTCTTTGATTGCTGGTCGAATGCGATCATAATAACCAAGCATGTAAGGATTTTCTTCTGGAGAAAGGTCTCTTTCTTCGTCAAAGATGACTTTGTCCTTTGCCGTTAAGGTAATGCTTTTTATATTCAAACCATTTTTTCTCATTAAGCCAACAGCTTCTTCTGCAACTTGGCGAGTACTTTGCTTAGCTGTCAGATAAAAAATTCGTTTGATGAGTTTTTCTCCCATCGCTTTAACTGCAGGAAACATGGTAGATATTGTTTTTCCCGTTCCGGTTGGTGCTTCGACAAAAAGATGTTTTTTTAATAAGATTGTTTTATAAACATTGGCAGCAAGCTTATGTTGGCCAGTCCGGTACTTTTTAAATGGAAATTTTAATGCTTTGGCTGAGGACACCCTGGCTTCATCAAGGTCATGGCGCAGTTTCAGCCAATCTTTGAATTGCCCGATTAGATCATTAAAAAACTTATCGGCTTCGTCTTTTGAATAAGAAATAACCTTTTGGGTAATCTTTTCGTCCGGCGTTTGGACATAGGTTAATCGAAGATTCACATTTTCAAGATTTTCATGATTCATTAAAATGTATGCATAGACTTTTACTTGACCCCAATAAAGAGTCAAGGTTGATTTGGGGACGTCTTTAAATTCAAGATCAGAAGTTTTGATTTCTTCAATTAAGACTTTTTTGCCGCGTAGAATACCATCAGCTCGGCCACTGATTTTGTATTTAGTGTTTAAGAATTCAAATAGGGTTGATAATCCAACTTCTGAGTCATAATTCTCGGGCCGACTTTTCTGAATTTTTCTGTGAATTTTGGCCCCTTCGAGAAGGTTGTTTTCACTTCCAGAAACGGTGGAAAGATCACCAGTTTTTAAAAGAAATTCAACTAATTCACGAATGCCAATTTGTTGAGTGTTCATTGATTCGTCCTTTTTAAATCTGAGGTTTCGACTTATTTCTGATTAAAACTTATTATACTTGTAAAAGAGAAAAACTTTAAATGGTCTGGAAGTGATTTTTAAGTGCTTAAGTTTGGGCAAATAGCAACGGATGGTAAAAATAAATATTTTGTGATCGGTCCAGTTGTTCAAAATAATCCCCAGTTGGTTTTAGACAACGTGAATTATATTGGCAAGAAAAATTTTGTTATCCACATTAAATATAGTGGCGGAATTTCTAGAAAAGTGTTCATGCTTTTGGAGTTGAATAAATCTCAAAAGGTCCCTAAATTCGTTTCTGCAACCGAGTTGAAAGAATTTATGAACGCCATCCAAAATAAAGCAATTAAGCTGATCAATCCGGAAGATGAGAATTTCAGTAAATATCGTTTAGATGATGAAGTAGAACTTGATTCGGACGAAAATATTGCTTTTTTGGCCAGTATCAGAGAAAATGCAATCGAGGCAATTAAAAAATATGTATTAGATCTTCAAAAAACGATTAACAAACTTTCCCAAAGAAAAAAGAATCATTACTTTTCTAGTAAACAACATTATGAGGATGTTAAGGACTTTTTGTTAATTGTTGCCCCATATTCTGATCTTAGAATTAGTGAAAAAAAGATTCGCCAGGATGAATGGCGCTTAAAGATCCAACTTGGAGGACAGTAGTTGTGATGGATTTAAAGATGTTAAACAGCATTGTTAAAATTTTTTCTAAATATAACATTAGAATTGAAACCGTTGGGATGACCATTGTTGGAATTGATCAAGTTAAAGTAGATTTAGATTCTAAAGCATATATGCCTGATCAATTGATTAAATTAATCAGTAATGTGGTAACCCAGCAGATAATTAAGCAATGTTGGGACTTTTGAAAGATGTTTAAAAGGATTTAGCGTTGAGTTTTGTGCTACAATATAATATATTGCTTAAAGAGAAAGGAGGGGTATTGAAAATGATTAATTTTAAAAACGATCAGCACGAAAAGTTAGCCGTTCTTCAAAGTCAGTTAATGGATGAGTACTGGGCAGTTGCAACAGCGACAGTTTTTGAAGTGTTTACACTTTCAATGTTAGCTCTATTTACGTATTTTGCTTTAACAATACCCTTCAGCCAGGTTTCGTTTGCTTTAGGAGCTTTGATAATGGTTAATGGGATAGGGTCTTATCGTGGTTTTTATACCTACCTTTTGATATACCAATCAATTAAAGAGATTAGACAAAAAATTGCTAAAGAACTAGATGAGTAGTTGAAGTGACGAAAAAGTCAGTCAGCCCACTAATTGGGTTGACTGCCTTTTTCGTCATTTAAAAATAAGAGACTGTTTTTTGCTAAAGGAATAATAAACCACCAATCCAGACAATGAATTGGTGGTAATTTTTGTGGTTATTAAAAAGAGCTTTTATTATTTCAGAAAAATGAAAAGATCTAGTTATATTGTTTGTCGCTGTAAACCGTTAACAAAGTTTAAGTAGTCTTTTTGTTCCCCAGTTTCTGAGATTCGGGCAGCAGCTAAATTACCATTTAATAAATCTTTATCAGGGATGGCAATTTTATTGGTGAACGTTGCGTTGCCAATTAAATCAATAGTGTAATTACCTTGGCCATGATCGTGAACTCTGGTTTTAACCATTCCACCAGGGTTGAAGACTTTGATAGTTTGTTCAAATGATCCTTGGTTGGGGTGAGTGAGACAAAATGCCAGACTGGTTGCTGACATTCCAGTTCCGCAAGCATTGGTGAAACCAACTCCTCGTTCATAAGTTCGAACAAAAAGTTGATTTTTACTTTCAATTTTGGCAAAACTGACATTTACTCCATCTGGGAAGTATTTATTAGGCTGATTAAGCATTTTGCCAACTCTACCCAAGGTGTCAGACTGCAAAACTGAATCATCAACAAAGCTAATTAAATGGGGATTAGGAACAGCGATTGCAGTGAACTTTAAACCATCTGCGAAGACTGGAACTTCTTGATCAATTAGCTTATTTACACCTAAGTTTTGAAATGGCAGACTTTCTTTATTGAAAGTAACAGGTGATATTTCTAAAGCAAAAGTTGGAACTCCTGATGCCAGGTCTTTTTCTTTAGATACTTGCAAATCAGCTTTCATCGTTTCGACTTTGAAGGAAGTTTTCCCGAATTTTTCAGATAAATAACGACTGACCGTTCTCAAGCCATTCCCACACATTGAAGCTAAGCTGCCATCGTCATTTATAACTTCCATACTGCCTAAGACATTTGGATGGTTGGACTTGTCGATTACTAATAAGCCATCCGCACCACCTAATAGTCCCTCATTGGCATCAGTTATATTTTTTGCAAGGTTAACCAGTTCAGGTTGACTCAATTTTTGGCTAAGTTCAGTCTGATCTAAGATAAAGAAACTGTTTTGAGATCCATGGACCTTTAATAAATTTGCCACGATTTGTTCCTCCTATAAATTGTCTTATGATAGGACAGGTTTTGCTGATTTGAAGAAGTGAGTATAGATATATTTTACCGCATTATTTGCATCTGATTCGCGAGTGCCAATCATAATTGAAATTCTCGAAGCACCTTGGTTAATCATATGAACACCAATTTTATGTTCAGCCAACGGACGAATGATATTCTCGATTGTGCCAATAGTTGAACGCATTCCTTCACCAACAACCATAATGATTGCGTAATCATCGATCCATTGAAGTTCATCAGGATGGACGGCTTTTTTTATGTCTGCACAAAGTTTTGGAATGGTAGCATCAGGGATCTGACTCTTATCAAAAATAATGGTAAGATCATCAATTCCAGAAGGCATATGTTCATAAGAAATCCCGTATTTATAAAGAACCTGGAGAATTTTTAAAGTGAAGCCAGCTTCTTTATTTAATAGATAACGGTGTAGATATAACGCAGCAAATCTATTTGAACCGGCAATTCCAGTAACTGGTTCAGTTGGCTTAAAACTATCCTCTGGAACAATCATTGTACCATCAAGTTCAGGCTGATTGGTATTTTTAACATTGATTGGTACTTGACCTTCGATGGCAGGAATAATTGCTTCATCGTTAAACACTGAGAAACCAGCGTAAGAAAGTTCACGCATCTCTCTGTATGTCATTTTCTTGATTGCTTTAGGGTGGTCAACAATATTTGGGTTGGCTGCATAAATTGCGTTAACATCGGTAAAGTTTTCGTACAGGTCGGCCGAAAGTCCACGAGCTAAAATTGAGCCGGTAATATCTGATCCCCCACGAGCAAAAGTCACGATATTGCCTTTTTTGGTAAAGCCAAAGAATCCTGGAAAGACCAGTCGTTGATTGCTAACAGAAATTTTGCTTAGGTTGACATAAGTTTCGTCATCAACTGATGCTCCGTTTGGATCATCAGTTAAAATGATCCCGGCTTCACTTGGATCAACAAATCGAGCGGGAATTCCAGATTTTTCTAGGCATTCCGCAAATAATTCGGCATTCAATCTTTCACCATGAGCTTTGAAAGCCGCCATTAAGTACTGGTTATTAGGGTAATCATGATTTGGTAAATTAACCAGTTTGTTTTTGATATCTTCCATTACAGATGGATTAAGGTTAAAAACATCAGCAGTGCTTTCATAACGGTTGATTATCTTTTGCAAAACTTTTTCAAAAGACTTTTTTGAAATTACCGCATTGGCATACGAAATAAGAAGATCTGTCACTTTAATGTCACCTTTGAATCTTTTCCCTGGAGCTGAGGTGACAACAACCTTTCGCTGATCGTCGGCCTTAATAATATTAATAACTTTCTTAAATTGATCCGCATTTGAAAGCGAACTGCCACCAAACTTAACGACTTTCATTCTTAACTTCCACTCCCATGTCAAAAATTCTCTGTATTATTAGCAAAAGTTTAGCATTTTTAATGTAATTAGCAAAGCTGAAAATTGATTTATTTTCATGAAAAATGCTTTAAGCCGGGATAAATAAAGAAAAAATTTGGTTTTTATAACTTTCAAGGGTTGACGAATCTGTGAATTAATTATAAACTTTGTAATAATTAAACATATAGATTAGAGGTTGCAACCGACATAATTAGCTAGTGGAGTTTCTACTTAAACTTTGAACCTAGTGAAAGGGGAAGTTGCCGAGGCACTTCGTGAAGTAGCACGAAGCTCGCTGGGACATAGTTCAATAAGCTATGGACTGTCGCAGGCAACAAGTTGTTTGCGGAGCGCTAACATTAATGAATTAGAATAAGAATTTAATTCTAAGATCTTTTTGTTGAGTGCCCAACAAAAAGATCTTTTTTTATGCCTCTAAATCTAAAAATAAATTTCTGGAGGAAATTATGGATACAAACAGTGGAATTAATACAAATCAAGCCGGCCATATGGAAATTGGCGGTGTGGATACATTGAATTTAGTTAAACAATATAAAACCCCACTGGTTGTCTATGATGTCAAATCAATCCGAGATCAAATACATCATTTCCAAAAGGTTTTTGAACAAAACGGCGTTGATTACGCTGTTAGTTACGCCAGCAAAGCTTTTGCTTGTATTGCAATGTTTCAGTTGGTAGAACAAGAAAAGGCTCATATTGATGTGGTTTCCGGCGGCGAACTTTATACCGCAATTAAAGCCCACTTTCCGATGGATCGTGTAAGCTTTCATGGCAATAATAAATCACGTGAAGAATTAGAAATGGCGGTTAAAAATCATATCGGTGTTGTAATGCTTGATAATTTTCATGAAATTGATCTTCTCGCTGATATCTTAAAGGAAAGTCATAGTAAGATCGACGTTATGCTGCGCCTGACCCCCGGAGTTTCAGCCCATACCCATGAATATGATCAAACTGGTCAAGTTGACAGTAAGTTTGGCTTCGATATTCAAAGCGGCCAAGGTAAAAAGGCTTTACAAGAAGTCTTAGCAATTCCCGAAATGAATATGATCGGCATTCACGCTCATATTGGGTCACAGATTTTTGAAGTTAAAGGATTTGAGATGGAAGCAGCCAAGCTAATTGAAACTTTAGCCGACTGGAAAAAATCACTTGGCTATGAAGCCAAAGTTGTTAATGTTGGCGGTGGCTTTGGAATTAAATACGTTGAGGGCGATGATCCGATTGCGCCAGAGATGTTTGTGGATGCCATTGTTAAAACAATTAAGTCAAAAGCGGCTGAGTTGGGAATAAAGATGCCAGCAGTTTGGATTGAGCCTGGTCGTTCAATCGTTGGTCCTGCTGGGTATAATTTATATACCATCGGTTCGCGAAAAGATGTTCCAGGCATTAAACCTTATGTCACCGTTGATGGTGGCATGGGTGATAATATTCGGCCCGCTTTATACCAGGCCAAGTATGAAGCGGTACTTGCTAACAATCCGAACGCTCCAATCAAGGAGGATGTTCGAATTGCCGGTAAATACTGTGAATCTGGTGATATCCTTATTAAGGATCAAGAAATGCCAGCGACAAAACCTGGGGATGTCTTAGCAATGTTAGCAACCGGAGCATACGGTTATTCAATGGCTTCCAATTATAATCGTAATCCGCGGCCTGCCGTGGTGTTTGTTGAAAATGGCAAATCCAAATTAGCAATTAGAAGAGAAACGTTAGATGACATTGTTTCATTAGATCAAACATTATAAGTGAGGGAATAAAGTTGAAAAAGATGGATGCTCAAGAAATTATTGATTTTATTGCAAATGCTAAAAAGAAAACCCCAGTCAAGGTTTATGTAAAAGGAAATTTAAACCAAGTTCAGATTCCTGAGGCAATTAAAGCATTTGTTGAGTCTAAGACAGCAGTCCTTTTTGGGGACTGGACAGACGTTAAACCATTCTTGGACAAGAACAAATCAATAATTGAAAATACTGAAATTGAAAATGATTCAAGAAATTCAGCCGTTCCCCTTTTGGATATTAAAAATGTTAATGCCAGAATTGAACCAGGGGCAGTAATTAGAGACCAAGTTACAATAGGAAATAATGCTGTTGTGATGATGGGCGCAATTATTAACATTGGCGCAGAGATCGGTGATGACAGCATGATAGATATGGGTGTTGTTATGGGTGGTCGAGCAATTGTTGGTAAACATTCACATATTGGTGCCGGTGCAGTTCTAGCCGGAGTTGTCGAGCCTGCTTCTGCAAAACCAGTTCAAATTGGAGATAATGTTTTAGTTGGCGCAAATGCCGTTGTTATTGAAGGCGTCTCCGTTGGGGATGGGGCGGTGGTTGCCGCCGGTTCAATTGTTACTAAAGATGTTGCTGCTCATACCCTAGTTGCTGGAGTACCAGCAAGAAAGATTAAAGATATCGATGCCAAGACTAAATCAAAAACCGGCCTTGAAGATGCTTTAAGAAAGTTGTGATTAACTATGTCGCAGGTACTAGATCAAGAATTAACAGAAAAGCAGTTAATTGAAATTCGACGGCATCTTCACCAGATTCCAGAATTGGCAATGCATGAAGTTCAAACTCATGATTACCTTTTAAAAATAATTAAAAGCTTTAATCAAGAATTTTTGGAAATTAGAGAAGTTGAAAAGCTTCCTACCGCCATTCTAGTTTATGTCAAAGGAAGCAATCCTCAACTAACTGTTGGTTATCGAACTGACATTGATGCTTTACCAGTTGAAGAAAAAACTGGGTTACCATTTTCTTCTAAACATCCAGGTGTAATGCATGCCTGTGGGCATGATATTCATATGACGGTGGCTTTAGGGGTATTAAGTTATTTTGCGGCTCATCAACCAAAAGATAATATGATATTTTTCTTTCAGCCTGCCGAAGAAAATGATAATGGCGGTAAGGTTGCATACGAATTAGGAGTTTTCAAAGGTAAGTGGCTGCCTGATGAGTTTTATGGATTGCATGATAATCCACAGTTACCCGCTGGAGCAATTGGTTGTCGGATGGGCACCCTTTTTGCAGGGACCACAGAAGTTAATGTCGATTTGATTGGCAAAAGTGGTCATGCGGCTTATCCTCAACTAGCAAATGATATGGTTGTTGCAGCTTCTCAATTTATCAACCAGATTCAAACAATTGTTTCAAGAAGCGTTGATCCAATTGAAGGCGGCGTAATTACTTTTGGCAAAATGGATGCTGGAACAATTAGAAATGTTATCGCCGGCCGTGCCAGAATTGAAGGGACAATTAGAGGGCTAACTCAAAAGATGATTGAACATATTGTTCAAAGAATCAAACAAGTTGGTCAAGGAATTGCTACCAGTTACGGAGCAAAGGTAAACATTGAATTTAATCAGGGTGGTTATCTTCCAGTAGAGAACAATCCTGAATTGACTCGGCACTTTATTGATTTTATGAAGAACCAGCCAGAAGTTAACTTTATCGAAACTCAACCGGCTATGACTGGTGAGGACTTTGGATACTTATTAAGTAAAATTAAGGGAACAATGTTTTGGCTTGGTGTTGAAGATAAATCACAACTTCATTCAGCTACTTTGAACCCTAAAGAAGAATCAATTGAACTCGGAGTTCAAGCAATTACCAAGTTTTTGGATTATCGGATGAATGATTATAAATAGGTAGAAAGGATGATTACTATGATTCAAGCAGATATTATGACTGCGATTGTTACACCTTTTGGAGATGACGGTAAATTAGATTTTGCCCGTTTGGATAAGTTGACCAATCATTTATTGGAAACTGGTTCAAAGGGATTTGTTATTGGTGGTACTACTGGTGAAACTCCAACTTTAAGCCATGATGAAAAGATCGATTTGTATACAGAATTTGCAAAAATAGTTCACGGAAGAGCCGAAATCATTGCTGGAACTGGCAGCAACAACACTGCCGAGACTGCAAGTTTTACCAAAGAAGTTAGCGAAATTCCTGGCATCGATTATGCCCTTGTTGTGGTTCCTTATTACAACAAGCCAGATCAACGTGGGATGATTGCTCACTTCACCACAGTTGCCAAGGCCTCTGAAATTCCACTATTTATCTATAACATTCCTGGTCGAACAGGCGTCACAATGAGTAATGACACAGTTGTTGAACTTTCACACAACCCCAACATTGCTGGTGTAAAACAGTGTACTACAATGGCTGACTTCGAAGACTTAGTAGAACGGACTGATGATGATTTTGCCGTATATACCGGTGAAGATGCCCAAGCATTGTTTGCTAAAGTTGTTGGCGGCAATGGAGTTGTTTCTGTTATCAGTCATGTTTATGGCAAACAAATGCGCGAAATGTATGACTCACTTGATAATGGTGATTATCAAAGAGCTGGACAGCTTATGCGTTTCTTGACACCAAAAGTTTCTGCTTTGTTCTCTCATCCGTCACCATCATGTGTTAAGGCAGTCCTTAATGCTACTGGATATCCTGTTGGTTCATGTCGCTTGCCAATCTTGCCGCTTAATGATGACGAGCTTAAGACTTTGGCTGGCCAATTGGATATGAAGGCTGATGCTTTGTTACCAAAATTAAGAGCTTAAAAAAGAGGAGAAACAAATCTAATGATTAAGATTCTTGTCGCTGGTTTTCCGGGATCAATGGCAAAAAAGACTGTTGAAATGGTAAATGATTCTGATAGTTTTCAGTTAGTTGGAATTTTTAATCCGGCTTTGAAGACAACAAATCCTTCTGATTACGATCTTGCAAATAATGTAGCTATTTTTAATAATTTTGATAAAATAAATGTTAATGCAGATGTTTGGATTGATTTTACTGTTCCAACGGCAGTGTTTAATAATGCTAAATTTGCGATAAATCACGGAATACATCCGGTAATTGGAACTTCTGGGATGTCCGATGAACAGCAAAATGAACTTGTTAAGTTGGCTAAACAAACAGGTGTTGGCGGTATTTTAGCTCCAAACTTTGGAATTTCAGCGGTTTTGCTGATGAAGTTTGCCAAAGAAGCTGCTAAATACATGCCTCACGCAGAAATTATTGAAATGCATCATGCAGATAAACTGGATGCTCCATCAGGGACGGCTCTGAGTACGGCTAAAATGATCGCTCAGGCAAGAGGTTCAGTGGATGAATCCAAATCAGAGGAATCAGTGCCTGGTGTTCGTGGTGGCGATTATAAGGGTGTTAGAATTCATTCCGTTCGTTTACCCGGCTACATTGCCCACGAACAGGTTTTGTTTGGCAGTACTGGTGAGGCATTGACGATTAGACAAGATTCGTTTGACCGTCAGTCCTTTATGGGCGGAGTCAAATTAGCGGTTCCAGCTGCTGCAAAGGCAAAAGAACTTATTGTTGGATTGGAAAATATTTTATAGGAAAAATGGGAGGATATTATGCCACAGTTAGATAAGAAGCTTTCAGGAATTGTTAACAGGAAAGTTGAGGAAGTTGCTCCATCCGGAATTCGGGAATTTGATCAAGAAATTTCACCGATTCCTGGAATTGTAAAGTTGACTATTGGTGAACCCGATTTTGATGTTCCAGAACATGTAAAACAAGCTGCAATTGAAAGCATCAAAGAAAATAAATCCCATTATTCTGCTCAACCAGGGATTATTGAACTTCGCCAAGCAATTAGTCATTATCTCCAAGATGGCACTGGCGTTGAGTATGATCCAGAATCAGAAATCATTGTCACTGTCGGTGCAACCGAAGCAATTTATGATTCAATCAACGCTCTTTTAAATCCCGGCGATAAGATTATTGTTCCAACTCCAACATTTGCTTTGTATTTTCCAATCATTAGATTAACTGGGGCTGACATCATCACAATTGATACCTCAGCCGATGATTTTGTTTTGACTCCTGAAAAACTTCAAGGTGCTTTGGATAAGTATGGTGATAGTGTCAAAGCAGTATTACTTAATTACCCAGGTAACCCCACCGGTGTTGAATACAGCAAAGATCAATTACAATCTTTGGCTGATATTATTTCTCAGCACAAGATGTTTGTAATTGCCGATGAAATTTATAAAGAACTGACTTATGGTGTCCAACATTACTCCATTGCCAGCATGCTTCCAGAACAAACTATTTTAATCAATGGCTTATCAAAGTCTCACGCAATGACCGGGTATCGAGTTGGCTATATTGCTGCACCGGCTGACTTTGTTAAAGAAGCAACTAAAGTTCATGCTTTTGTTGTCACTGCTCCTTCAAATCCTGCTCAATATGCTGCAGCTGAAGCCCTTGAAAATGGATTGCAGGATCCTAAAGCTATGAAAGATATTTATCAAAAACGACGTGACTATATTGCTGGTCGTTTAGCAGACATGGGATTTGATATTGTGGAACCCCATGGAGCATTTTATATCTTTGTTAAAATTCCTGAACACATTCACATGTCTTCGCTTGAATTTGCTAAAGATTTAGCTAAAAAAGGCAAAGTTGGTGTAACCCCAGGTTCTGCTTTTGGACCCGGTGGTGAAGGCTACATCAGACTTTCTTATGCAGCTTCTGATGAAGACATCAAGTTATGCATGGATCGAATGGAAAAATATTTAGCTATGGTTACAGAATAATAAAAAATAAGAGAAGGGGATTTCGTTCAAAATGAGAGAATATAACGTTGCGATTTTAGGTGCTACGGGTGCTGTTGGAACAAGAATGATTCAACAATTGGAACAATCAACTATTCCAACTAAGAGTGTTAAATTACTGGCGTCTTCAAGATCAGCAGGCAAAAAGCTAAAGTTTAAAGGCAAAGAACTTACTGTTGAAGAGACCACACCTGATTCATTTAATGGCATTGATTTAGTTCTCGCTTCTGCAGGGGGATCTGTTTCTGCTAAGTATCTTCCAGAAGCTGTAAAACGCGGTGCGGTTTGTGTTGATAATACCAGTCACTTTAGAATGGATCCCGAAGTTCCTTTGGTTGTCCCAGAAATTAATGCTGATAGAGTCGAAGAACACAGAGGAATTCTTTCTGATCCCAACTGTTCAACTATTCAAATGGTTATGGCCCTTGGCCCAATTTACCGTAAGTTTGGTTTAAAACAGGTCATTTGTTCCACTTACCAAGCTGTTTCTGGTGCTGGTCAATCAGCTCTTAATGAATTGATGGAAGAATCTCAACAAGTTCTTAATGGGGAACCGGTTCATCCTAAGATTTTACCAACCAAGGGTGATAAAAAGCATTATCAAATGGCATTTAATTTACTTCCTCAAATTGATGTATTCCATGATGATGGATATACCCATGAAGAGTGGAAGATGATTCACGAAACAAAGAAGATTCTTCTTAACGACATGAACGCCAAGGATATCAAAGTTACTGCTACCTGTGTTCGTGTTCCAATCAGAATTGCTCATGGTGAGACTGTTTACTTTGAAGTTGAGGATAAGTCGGCAACTGCTGATCAAATTAGAGATCTTTTGGAAAAGGCTCCTGGAGTAGTTGTTCAGGATGATCCTGCTCATCAAATTTATCCTCAATCAATTTTGGCTGAAGGTAAACGAGACACATTTGTCGGTCGTATTCGTCCAGACCTTGAAAATAAAGGTGCCTTTAATATGTGGGTTGTTTCTGATAACTTACTTAAAGGGGCTGCCTGGAATGCCGTTCAGATTGCCGAAGAGCTTGTAAAGCGTGATTTGGTACGCGTTCCTGATAATCCATACATTCCTGAAAATAAGTAATTTAGTAGTTAATTAAATAACTTAAGTATAAAAAATACCATCATTCATTAATTGAATGATGGTATTTTTTGTTATGCCTTTTCATATTACATGGTGGCACGATTTTATTACTTCAGAACTTGAAGTGATGCATCTACTTTTTCTGCACACATGCGGCCTTCATAGATGCCCCAAATAACTAGACTTGGCCCCCGGCGACAATCGCCAGCCACAAAAATCTGATTATCATTAGTAGTGTAGTTTTTATTTAGCTTAGTGATTCCAAATGAATCAAACAGCCATTGCTCATGGCCCGTAAAGCCCATTGCCAAAATTACCATATCGACATTGGCCTTTTTACCGGTTCCTGGGATTGGTTTATGATTCTTTACCTGGCTAATTTCTGCTGCAGCCACGTGACCATCTTTTCCATAAATTTTGGTGGCAGTTGCAGCGTAAGTGGTTATTGGGCCAAACAAAGTTTTGGCTTCCGTTTGCCCATAGCCAGTTTTTAAAACCATCGGCCATTCCGGCCACTGATTGTCTTCAGCTCTTGTTTCGGGTAGAGCAGGGTTGATTTCAAGTTGAGTAATTCCTGCACAGCCCTGGCGAATAATTGTACCAATACAGTCATTACCAGTATCGCCGCCACCTAAAACAAGAACATGCTTGCCATTAAGTTTTTTAGTTGCCTGAGTTCCATTTTTTAGTACTTCTTTGGTAGCTTCTCGCAAGTAATCGGTGGCTTGATAGATACCCTTTAAATCCCGACCTGGAACATTAAGCTCTCGTGCTTGTCTTGCGCCGGTGGCAATGATTACCCGGTCATATTTCTGGCGAAGCTCTTCGGCAGAAATATCTTTACCGACTTCAGTGTTGGCCACCAGGTTGATACCAACTTCACGTAAAGTATCAATTCTTCGCTTGACGATATCCTTTGGTAATTTCATGTTTGGAATTCCGTACATCAAAAAACCGCCGAAATTATCGTCACGTTCGTAAATTGTAACTGAATGTCCGAGTTGGTTTAATCGCCAAGCGGCGGAGATTCCAGCCGGGCCACTACCAACAATGGCAATTTTCTTGCCAGTTCGTTTTAGTGGTTTACCAGAATCGGCGACCCAACCGTTGGCAAAGGCTTTTTCGATAATGAATTTCTCATTATTTCTAATTGTTATTCCTGGACCATTTAAGGCTTGAACACAAGCAGCTTCACAGGGGGCTGGGCACACTCTTCCGGTCATATCCGGCAAATAATTTGTTTTGGTTAATCTTTGAAAAGCCTGATAATCGCGGTCTTGGTAGACCATATCATTCCATTCTGGAATTAAATTATCATTTGGACAACCACTAACGGCTTTTTTGCCGCCAAAGAACACGCCGTGATGGCAAAATGGAGTTCCACAGTTCATACATCGCTCAGCTTGTTGACGTCGTTGCTCATCAGAAAGATTGAGTTCCATAGCGTCAAAATCTTTAATTCTCTGCATGATGGGTCTCATGGGATTATCTTTTCGTGGAAATTTCATGAATCCTCTTGGATCTGGCATTATTGAACCTCCTAATCTTCTTTTGTAGCGGCATCAAAGGCTTTTTGAATCACATCGTCTTTTTTGAGGCCTGGTTTACTGAATTTCTTGATTAAGTTCTGCATCTTATGGAAATCACGAGGATATACTTTGATGAACTTTTTGCTCTCGGTTTCCCAATTATCCAAAATCATTTTTGCAGTTTCTGAACTGGTATATTTGACATGATTCTTTAGCAATTTTACTAAAATACTGTCATCGCCAGCTTCGTTTAAGGCAAATAAATCAACAAGATCCATATTGCACTTTGATTTGAAGGTGTGGTCCCAATCATAAATATAGGCGATTCCACCAGACATTCCAGCCGCGAAATTCCGACCGGTTCTGCCTAAAATTACGGTGGTTCCTCCTGTCATATATTCACAACCGTTGTTCCCAACACCCTCAACGACGACATCAGCACCTGAATTTCTGACACAGAATCGTTCACCAGCGCGGCCATTAAAGTAAGCCTCGCCTCCGGTTGCCCCAAAACAGGCAACGTTGCCGACAATTGGTGAGTGAGTGTAAATTTCTTTAGCCTGTTGAGGAGCGGCAACGATTAGGCGGCCACCAGAAAGACCTTTGCCTACATAATCATTTGCTTCGCCGACAAGTTTGATTTCCAAACCTTGGGTAATAAATGCCCCAAAGCTCTGGCCCGCAGTTCCATGATAGTTAAACCTCAATTGGCCAGGTTTTAAACCATAATTGCCAAAGTGAGCGGCAATCCAGCCGCCAAGTCTTGTTCCCACGGCTCGGTCAACATTACCAATTGGCAGGTTAATTGTGGTTGAGTTGTTATTTTTAAGACTGGTTTCAGCAAATCTATCCAAATCTGGCCACTTATATTTAGGTTCAAAAGGTTTCGCCTTTTTTCGCTGGATAGTAATTGCCTTATTTAACATCCGGTCAAAATTCAAAGTCTTGGCTTTGCCCGACGGAACGTAACGTGGGGAAAGGTGTTCGCCGTGACCAACCATTTCGTCAACGGTTCGGTACCCAAGTTTGGCCATTTCTTCTCTTAAATCCTGAGCTAAAAACTTCATCATGTGGACGACATATTCTGGTCTGCCTGAGAATAGTTTTCTTAAAGCTGGATTTTGGGTAGCCACGCCGACTGGACAGGTGTTAAGGTTACATTTTCTCATCATGACACAGCCAATTGAAATCATTGTCAGGGTGGCAAAACTAAACTCTTCGGCCCCTAGCATGATTGCGATGGCAATGTCTCTGCCAGTCATTAACTTACCGTCAACTTCCAATGTGGTTCGTTGACGTAAGTGGTTTAAAGCTAAAGTCTGATGAGCATCGGCTAAGCCCATTTCCCAAGGAAGACCACAGTCTCTGGTTGAGTTTCTTGGAGCGGCGCCGGTTCCACCATCATAGCCACAAATGACAACGGTATTTGCACCAGCTTTAACACAACCAGCCGCAATTGTACCAACACCAGTCGAAGAAACCAATTTAACATTAATTTTGGCGTAAGGATTAATTTGCTTTAAGTCGTAAATTAATTGAGCTAAATCTTCGATGGAATAAATATCATGATGAGGCGGTGGTGAAATCAACTGCACCCCGGCAATTGAGCCTCTAATGCTGGCAACCCATGGATAGGCTTTGCCGGCAGGAAGCTGACCGCCTTCACCAGGCTTGGCTCCTTGGGCCATTTTGATTTGAATTTCCTCGGCACTCATTAAATATTCAGCGTTAACCCCAAAGCGGGCGGTAGAAACTTGTTTGATTTTGCTGTTTCTATCCAGTCCATCAGGACCAACTTTAAATCTGCGGCGATCTTCACCACCTTCACCAGAGTTGCTTCTAGCGCCAAGGCTGTTCATAGCAATGGCGATTGTTTCGTGAGCTTCCTGAGAGAGAGCACCAAAACTCATTGCCCCGGATTTAAATCGTTTAACGATAGAAGAAACCGGTTCAACTTCGTTAATTGGCACCGGATTATTGCCATTATTTTTAATTTCCCACATTGATCGCAAAGTAATCGGATTTTCTTTGGATTGTTCGGCCATCTTTTTAGTATATTTCTTGTATTCTGAATAATTTCCTTTGCGAACTGCTTTTTGAAACTGGTAAATTGTTTCTGGGTTATAAAGGTGGGCTTCGCCGTCCTCTTTAAACTGGAAGCTGCCGCCAGATTGTAAATCATCAATGGCATGAGTACTGTATGCTAATTGATACTTTTTGAGGTATTCATCTTCAATTTGATTTAGATCAATTCCTCCAAGTCTGGTTGGCGTTCCGGTGAAGTATTGATCGATAACCTCATCAGAAATTCCGACAGCCTCAAATAACTGCGCTCCTTGGTACCCGGCAATTGTCGAAATCCCCATTCGGCTCATAATCTTAATGATTCCCTTTGTAGCAGCTTCACGATAATTATCTAACTTGTTGCCATACCCACGCTTAGAAAGCGTGGCGTATGCACCATAAGGATGAATTGCTGAAGCTCCATATCCTAAAAGACAAGCAAAATGGTGAACTTCACAGGCTTCAGCGGTATTAATGACAATCGATGCCTTAATATCTTTCCCTTGTTTGACTAAGTAATTATGCAATCCAGAAACTGCTAATAAGGCTGGAATTGTCATTTGGTTAGCTTTGGCATCATCGTCATTTAATACCAAAATTGTGGCGCCGTTATCAATTGCGACTTCTGCTTGGTTGAACATTTCTTTTAAAGCATGTTCAAGCCGATCAGGGGTTGAATTTAAATCATATGCTAATGATATTTTTGCCACTCTTAAAGTTGGTAAGTCCAAGCTTAAAATTTTGGCATAATCTTGATCACTTAACATTGGCGAAGATATTTTTAGTTTTTGACAGTTTTCCGGAATATCTTTTGTAAAATCGGCGTCTCTGCCCAAGAAGACAGTGGTGCCAATAACAATTTTTTCTCTTAACGGGTCGATTGGCGGGTTAGTAACTTGCGCAAAGGCCTGTTTAAAATAGGTAAAAAGTGATTGCGGTTTTTTGCTTAAAACTGCCAGTGGAGAATCAAATCCCATGGCTATGACTGGCTCACCACTATTTTCTGCCATCGGAACCAATGCAGTTTCAATGACTTCTTGGGTGTAGCCATTTCTAAGCCAAAGTTTTTTCAAGGCAGCGTCAGACATTCCGTCTTCAACTTTTACATCAGGAAGATTGTCCAGATTTATTCGGTTAGCACTTAACCACTGCTGATAAGGATGTGAATTTGAGTATTTTTCTTTTAATTCGTTGGTTTTATGGATCTTTCCGGTAGATGTGTCCACCAGAATCATTTCTGCCGGTGAAAGAATTCCTTTATCGACGATGTCCTTAGGCTCAACGTCAACAGTGCCAGATTCGGAGGCAACAATAAATTCATCGTTATTTGTCAAAGTGTATCTGGAAGGTCTTAAGCCGTTACGGTCCAAGAAGGCGCCAACCTGAATCCCGTCGGTAAAACAAAGCGCAGCCGGCCCGTCCCAAGGAGCAATAAATGTTGCGTTATATTCATCAAATGATCGTTGGGCCTGAGGAAGACTTGCACCTGACCCCCAAGCTTCTGGAACCATCATCATTAATGATTGTGGGATAGTTCGTCCGTGACGATAAAGATATTCCATACAGTTTTCCAGTTTGGCAGAATCGGAATCATCTTCGTCATAAATTTCAATGCCGTGGCTGGTCATCCAGTTTTCGGCACCCTTTAAAGTATTTATTTCCCCATTGTGAGCTAAGAATCGGAAAGGTTGAGCCCGATCCCAGCTAGGAAATGTATTAGTTGAAAAACGCGAGTGAATTAAACAAATTGCACTCTTCATGTGCTTATCATGAAGGTCGGGGTAGAACAAGCCGACTTGATAGGCATGAAGCATTCCCTTGTAAACAACCGTTCTACTTGATAATGAGCATATGTACATCGCTGTTCGATCAAAAGTCTTTTCCAAGTGGCGTCGTAACACATAGAGATTGTCTTCAAAATCTTGGCCGGGTTTGACATCAACTGAACGCTGAATAAATACTTGCACAAAACCTGGCATTGAATGTTGAGCAGCCGGACCACAATTTTCGTAAACAAAAGGAACTTCGCGGGTTCCAATCACTAAATTGCCGGCAGCCTCGATATTATCAAGAACTGCCTTAAGCATTGTTTCTTTTTTCTCTTTATCGTGAGGTAAAAATAATTGTGCGACAGCATAATCACCCTTTTGAGGTAAAGCGATTCCTTGAGATTTGAGCTGTTCATGGAAGAATTCATCAGGCATCGCCATCAAAATTCCAGCACCGTCACCGGTGTCTGGTTCGGCTCCGGTTCCACCACGATGGTTCATTCGTTGAAGCATTGTTAATGCTTTTTCAACGAGCGAATGGCTGGCTTTTCCGTGAATCTGAGTAATGAAGCCCATTCCACAAGCATCATGTTCGAACTTTGGCGAATACATGAGCTTGTTATCTTTTTGTAAATCAGTCATAAGACACCCACCTTAGAAAAATCCAGATATTGCTCTAATCATATTCTCATATTTCTAATGTTTCAATGGCAATTTTGAGCTTTTAATTAAAATCCGGTGTTGAAAAGAAGATGGAAGTAAGACTATAATTGGACTAATTTTAACTACAAAATTTGAAAGGGGTTCGCTAATGGCCACATTAAAGGTATCTAATTTACATGTCAGTGTTAACGACGAAGAAGATAAGAAGAGCAAAGAAATTTTAAAAGGTGTCAACCTTGAAATGCACACCGGCGAAACTCACGCAATCATGGGGCCAAATGGAACAGGTAAATCGACTTTATCTGAAACAATTATGGGTAACCCAAATTATCATATAACAAAAGGATCAATTGAACTTGATGGTCAGGATCTTTCGACAATGACCGTTGATCAACGTGCTCGGGCCGGATTGTTTTTAGCGATGCAATATCCGGTTGAGATTAAAGGAATTACTAATCTTGAATTTATTAGAACGGCAGTTAACGTTACTAGAAACGAACAAGGACCGCTGCCAATTAAAAAGTTTCTTGATAAATTAAAGGAAAACCTTGGAATCTTAAATATGAGTGACAAAATGACTGAGCGTTATTTAAATGAAGGATTTTCTGGCGGTGAGAAAAAACGTAACGAAATTCTGCAGATGATGATGATTAAGCCTAAGTTTGCGATTTTAGATGAAATTGATTCCGGCTTGGATATTGATGCCCTTCAAGTTGTTGCTAAGGGAGTTAATCATATGTTAAGCCCAAACTTTGGTGTGTTAATGATTACTCATTATCAGCGACTGCTAAATTATATTCATCCAGACCAGGTTCACGTTATGATGGATGGCCGGATCGTTAAAACTGGCGATGCTTCATTGGCCGAATAACTTGAAGAAAAAGGCTATGCCGGATTAAGGGATGAATTAGGAATTAATGTTTCTCTAGTGGACGATGATGTTGCTTCGACCAATCGAGGTGAGTGAAGTTGAACGGTATTAAACACGCGGTTTTAGACCCAAAATTTGTTTCGGCTGCTAAATTTGATCAAGAGCCAGATTGGCTGTCCGAAATGAGAAACCAAGCTTTTGAAAAAAGCCAAGATTTACCTTTACCTGTTTTTGCTAAGGTAAATTACAGTAGCTGGCCGCTTTTGGAATTTTCTACAAAAAAACAAGCAGACTTAGAAATTCCGAAATCAGTTAAGGATCAGCTTGCAGATTATACTTTTGTTAATCTTGGTAATAGAAATATCAAAAATGAACTTGCTAACTTTTTGTCTCAGGGTGTAATTCTTTGCAGCATGGCAGATGCCATCAAGAATTATGGTGATCTGGTTCAAAAATACCTTTATCAATTTGCAATTGACCCTAATGAAGATCGTCTGACAGCAATCAATTTAGCCCTAATGAATAATGGCACGTTTTTGTACGTTCCTGATAACGTCCAATTAAAAGACCCGATTAAGCTGCTGACGATTCAAGATAGTCGTCAAGAAGAAATGTTTATTGACCACACTTTGATTGTTGCTGGCAAAAACAGTCGGTTTAACGTTTTTCAAAGGACTGAAACGATTGGCGACATAGCCAATCCCGCTCACCTAACCGCTGAAATAATTGCTGATCAGGACAGCCATGTTCAATACAATTCACTAGATTGTCTGGGACCAAAAACTTATGCGTACTTCAATCGCAAAGGTCATCTTAAAGAGGATGCGCGAATTGATTGGGCAATGGGAATCTTTAATAATGGATCAACGATTGCTGATTTTGACTCAGATCTTTATGGAGTTGGTTCTCATACTGAAATGCAGACTGTTGCTATCTCTACTGGCCGCCAAACTCAGGGCCTTGACACCCAAGTAACTAACTACGGTCGCCATACCGAAGGAAATATTTTACAAATAGGAGTTCTGCTCGATAGTTCAACTCTAATCTTTAACGGGATTGGTAAGATAATTCATGGTGCTCATGGATCAAAAGCTCAACAAGAGAATCGGATTTTGATGCTATCACCAAAAGCTCATGGCGATGCTAATCCAATCTTATTGATTGATGAAAATGATGTTATTGCCGGTCATGCTGCCAGTGTTGGCCAAATAAATAAAAAACAACTTTATTATTTAATGAGTCGGGGACTTTCCAAAGAAGTTGCCCAAAGGTTAGTTGTTAGGGGTTTTCTAGGAGTGGTGTTATCTAATGTCCCAATTCCCGCAGTTCGCGAGCAGATGGTTGCAATGATTGAAAGGAAGTTACAAAATGACCCAGAATCTAAGTGAGTATCGCAAAGACTTTCCTATATTAAACCAAAAAGTTAACGGCGAAGATTTAGTATATTTGGATAATGCCGCAACAACTCAAAAACCGATTCAAGTAATCGATAAAATTTCCCATTATTATCTAAACGATAATGCTAATGTCCATCGCGGCGTGCATACCTTAGCAGAACGGGCAACCAAACAGTTTGAAGAGGCCAGAGACAAGGTTGCTAAATTTATTAATGCTTCTGACCAACATTCAATTGTTTATACCAGGTCAACTACAGAAAGTTTAAATTGGATTGCTTCAACTTTCGCAGATCAAGTTGTCAATGAAGGTGATGAAATTGTCATCTCGGAAATGGAACACCACAGTAACATTGTTCCTTGGCAACAATTAGCCAAAAGAAAACATGCTGTTCTAAAATACATTCAACTTACCTCTGATGGCGAATTGGACCTGCAAAGTGCTGAAGACACTATTACGGCAAAAACTAAGATTGTTTCGATTGCTCATGCTTCTAATGTCTTAGGAGTAGTTAATCCAATCAAGGAACTGGCAAAGCTGGCTCATAAAAATGGTGCATATTTGATTGCCGATGGTGCTCAAGCCGCTCCCCATATGCCTATTGATGTGAGTGACTTAGATGTTGACTTTTATGCTTTTTCTGGGCATAAGATGTTGGCCCCAACTGGCATTGGCATTCTTTATGGCAAACCAGAATTATTAAAAATTATGAGACCTGCTCAGTTTGGTGGAGAAATGATCTCATCAGTTCATGAACAAACTGCTGAATTTAAAGAGTCTCCTTGGAAGTTCGAAGCAGGCACTCCCAACATAAGTGGGGCAATTGCTTTAGGCGCTGCCATTGACTATTTAAATAAAATTGGTATGAAAAATATCCAGGCTTATGAACATGATTTGACTGAAGAAATTTTGCCGAAGCTTTTAAAAATTGACGGAATTAAGGTTTATGGTCCACAAGATCCGAACAAGCACACCGCAACTTTTGCCTTTAATTTAAAGGGAATCCATCCTCACGACGTCGCAACTGCTTTGGACATGAATGGGATTGCTGTTCGGGCCGGTCACCACTGTGCCCAACCTTTGATGGATTATTTAAATTTGACCGCAACTGCGCGAGCCAGTTTTTACTTTTACAATACTGTTGATGAAGGAAATAAGTTGGTTGATTCACTAGAACAAGTAAAGGAGTTTTTCTCAAATGGGGTTAGCGAAACTAAATGAACTATATAAAGCAGTGATTTTGGATAACGCCAACTATCCGCAAAATAAGCGGGAAATTGAGAATGTTCCAAAGTTTCACATGGATAACCCGACTTGTGGTGATTCAATTGACGTTTTTTCTAAAGTCTCGGATGGAGTGATTGATGATATTGCTTTTACCGGCTCGGGATGCACAATTTCTCAGGCTTCGGCAAGTATCATGACCACAGTTATCAAGGGTAAAAAAATTAAAAAAGCTCGCCAATTAATTAGTGATTTTTCGCAGTTGATTCAGGGCAAGAAAATTAGTGATAAAGCCATGGATGAACTTGGGGATGCTGCCGTTATTGGCGTTGTGGCTGAGTTTCCGGCAAGAATTAAGTGTGCGGCTTTAGCTTGGCACGCTGCTGATGAATTACTTAATAAAGAAGGTGGCAAAGATGACTGAAGCTTCAGAAATTATTGGTGATGATAATTACGAATATGGTTTTCATGACGATGTCAAGCCAGTATATTCAACTGGCCGCGGGTTAAATGAGGACATTATTCGAGAGATTTCCAAAGCCAAACACGAACCGCAATGGATGCTGGATTATCGGCTGAAGGCCTATCAAACTTTCTTAAAAATGCCCGATCCAGATTTTGGACCGGATTTATCTAAACTTGATTTGGATAATCTGAGCTTTTTCCAACGAGCAACTGATAAAAAGTACCGAGATTGGGATGATGTTCCTGATAAGATCAAACAGACTTTTGATCGTTTGGGTGTTCCTCAAGCTGAAAGAAAATATTTGGCGGGATCCTCAGCTCAATATGAATCCGAAGTTGTATACCACAATATGCGCGACCAATTTGAAAAGTTAGGTATTATTTTTACTGATACTGATACCGCTCTGCAAAAGTATCCTGAATTATTTAAAAAGTGGTTTGGCAAATTAGTTAAACCAACTAATAACAAATATGCTGCTTTGAATTCGGCAGTTTGGTCTGGCGGTACCTTCATTTACGTTCCTAAGGGTGTAACTGTCAGTACGCCAATTCAAGCATATTTCCGGATTAACGCTGAACTTTCAGGTCAATTTGAGAGAACCCTTATCATCGTTGATGAAGGTGCTCATCTGGAATATGTTGAAGGCTGCACGGCTCCTACGTATAAAGCAGACAGCTTGCATGCAGCGGTTGTTGAGGTTAACGTCTTGCCAAATGCTTATTGTCGATATACTACAATTCAAAATTGGTCGACCAACGTTTATAGTTTGGAAACTAAACGAGCCCAAGCTTTGGATCATGCAGTTATGGAATGGGTGGATGGTAATTTAGGCTCTAAAGTCACCATGAAATATCCATCTGTTTACTTGAATGGTGAGGGTGCCAGAGGAACAATGCTGTCGATTGCCGTTGCTGGTAAGGGAATTGATTCCGATACTGGGGCCCAAATGATTCATAACGCCCCAAATACTTCTTCATCAGTCGTTTCTAAATCTATTTCTAAAGACGGTGGCGCGGTTGATTATCGGGGCAAAGTTAAATTTGCCAGAAATTCAGATGGATCATTTGCCCATGTGGAATGCGACACGATTATTATGGACGATAAGTCAACTAGTGATACTATCCCATATAACGAGATTTTGAATAACAATGTTGCCATGGAACATGAAGCCAAAGTTTCGAAGATTTCCGAAGAACAGCTTTATTATTTGATGAGCAGAGGGATTTCGGAAAGAAAAGCGACAGAAATGACCGTTATGAGCTTCGTTGAACCATTTACTAAACAGTTACCAATGGAGTATGCGGTTGAATTAAATCGGCTGATTAGTTTTGAAATGGAAGGCGCAATTGGTTAGGAGGCCTTTATATGAGTGAAAAAGTACCGTTTAAACAAAAAGCAATGGCTGCTTTGGAAAATGTCATTGATCCTGAACTGGGAATTGACTTAGTTAATCTTGGACTCATTTACAACATTGAACTTGATGATAAGGGATTATGTACGGTTACGATGACATTGACAATTGCCGGCTGTCCGCTAACGGAATATCTTAACCAATCCATTGAAGACGAATTAATGGGATTTGATGAAGTGAAAAAAGTGAAAATTAATTTGGTTTGGGAGCCAAAATGGACAATGGATCGGATGTCTTTGGAGACCCGAATGGAACTTGGTTTGGCTTAGGCTGATTAGATGGTCAAAATCAAACTTAGTCTAACCAGTTTTTAACTTTAATAATGTTTAAGAAAAAAGCGAATGATCCAAGAAAATATTTCCTTGGATCATTCGCTTTATTTGTGCTCAAAAAATTAACTTAATTTTTAGCTTTTATTTTATATTCAAACTGCTGCCAAAAATATTTTGGTATTTGGAATTATATAAGTTTACTAAACCCACAGATTTAGATATCATACTAATAAATATGACAAATTTTAAGAAGGATTGGTGATTCAATGAATGAAAAAGAGGTTAAAACAAAGGCTAACCCTCCTAGCCATAATTTGTGGCAGTTAAGCACAGTAGAGCTTTTAAACCGATTTAAAAGTAACGAAGAAAACGGTCTTGCCCAAAAAGAAGCTGAAAGAAGGCTTCAAGAAAATGGTTATAACGAATTAACCGCCAAAAAGAAAAGTCGAATTTTACAGTTTTTAAAGCAATTTAATAACAGTATTATTTATATTTTAATTGTGGCAGCGGTTATTACTCTTTTCATGAAGCACTATTCGGATTCCGCGGTAATTGCGGTTGTCATTATTGCTAATGCGTTTATTGGTTTCTTCCAAGAGCTTCAAGCTGATAATGCCCTTACCAAAATTAAAGAATTATTGGTTTCGGAAGCTGTCGTTGTCCGTGACAAACAGAAAATCACAATTCCGGCTAGAGAATTAGTGGTTGGCGATATCGTAAATCTTGAAGCAGGGGATGCTGTCCCAGCAGATCTGCGCTTGATATCTGCCGATAATTTAAAAATTCAAGAGTCAACTTTAACTGGTGAAAGTGATTCGGTGGAAAAAATCGAAGAATCAATTGATTCAAAAACGGTTCCCTTGGCAGAACGCGCAAATATGGCATTTGCGTCAACTTCAGTTACTCAGGGCTCAGGGGTCGGGATCGTTGTTACTACTGGGTCCAACACCGAAATTGGGACAATTCAAAAGAGCGTTTCTGAAGTTAAGGAACAAGTTACTCCTTTAATGCAGAATCTTAACAAGTTAGGCATTAATCTTTCAATATTCATTGTGGTAATCGCAATTATCCTCTTTGTGGTGGGGTTATTTACTAAAATATATAGTCTACCAACCTTGACGATTGCGATTATTACGATGGTGGTTGGCTCAGTTCCTGAAGGATTGCCGGCTTCTACTTCAGTTGTCCTTGCCCGTGGTGTTCAGCAGATGACCAAAAAGGGCGCGATTGTTAAAACGTTACCTGCAGTCGAGACTTTGGGTGCTGTCCAAATTGTTGATACTGATAAAACTGGGACGTTAACCAAGAATGAAATGACGGTTACTGACGTTATAACTTCAGGAAATCATTATAAAGTTACTGGAGTTGGTTTTGGTGACAAGCAAACCGGAATATCTGGGAATATCGAACTTAACGGAAAACAGTTTGATTGGCAAAAAGACTCTGATTTGGCAAATTTAGTAAATATTGCCGGAGTTACCACAGATGCTGAATTGATTTACGATCAAGGAGCTTGGTCAATTACCGGTGAGCCAACTGACGGAGCTTTAACAGCTTTATTTCATAAATTAAAAGGTCGAGCCCCTGAGGTTGATGAAGTTGACACTTTACCTTTTGATTCTGCTTATCGTTTTAGTGCAAGATTGGTTAATTTTGAGGACGAAAAGGTCCTGATGTTAAAAGGGGCTCCGGGAACAATCTTTAATATGATTAAGGAATCCGATCCTCATTTCAACGACACTTATTGGAACGGTAAAGTTGATAAATTGACCTCTCAGGGACTTAGGGTAGTGGCTTTGGGATTTAAAGAAGTTTCTTTAGATACCAAACAAATTGACAAAGATAAAATTGCTCAAGGACTTCAACTTAGTGGCATTGTTGGAATTATTGATCCACCAAGAGAAGAAGTTATCCCGGCAATTCAGCGGCTAAGAAAAGCTGGTGTGCAGGTTAATATGATTACCGGGGATCATCCTGATACCGCTTCAGCAATTGCTGAAAAACTTCATTTGGATGAAACCATAACTTCTATAACCGGTCCGCAACTTGATGAAATGTCTGACGATGAATTGCAAAAAAATATTGGGAAATATAATGTTTTTGCCAGAACAACTCCGGCAAACAAATTAAGAATTGTCAAAGCCCAGCAGGCTAACGATAAGATCGTTGCGATGACTGGTGATGGAGTTAATGACGCGGCTGCCCTCAAGCAGGCAAATATTGGCGTTGCCATGGGAGTTAAGGGAACGGATGTCGCAAAGGAAGCTGCTGATATGGTTTTGGTCAATGATAGTTTTATTACAATCGTTGATGCGGTAAAAGAAGGCCGCCATGTTTTTGATAACATTCGCAAGACAATTAGATTTTTACTACCTACTAGTTTTGCAGAAGGGTTGGTTGTCTTAATTAGCATGATTATGGGTCAGGAACTGCCGCTTTATCCAACTCAACTTCTTTGGATCAATACCGTTTCTGCTTTAACGATCCAGCTGGCATTTATCTTTGAGCCAGCTGAAGAATCAATTATGATTAGAGGGCCGCGTAATGTTGCCAAAGGAATCCTAGGAAAAGTTGATGTCTTAGAAATAGCCTATGTGTCGGTATTAATTGCTGGACTTGGGATTTACATGTTTGACCTTTTAGTGGGAAACAAAACCTTGGAGCCTTTATATGCCAGCACGATGACGGTTAATATCATTCTTTTTGGGAAGATTTTCTATCTGTTTAACATTCGGAATTCTTATCCAGTTATTTCCAAACATTTCTTTGAAAATAAGATGTCCTTTGTGATTATTGGCATTTTGTTGCTCTTGCAGGTTGCATTCACCTACGTCCCATTTATGCAGGATATTTTCCATACCAGAAGTATTAACTTCTTCTATGGATGGGTAGTACCGGCAATTGCTGGTTTTATCGTCTTGATAGTTACCGAGATTGTTAAATTGATTCGGATCTGGTATCGAAAAAAGCAGACAAAAACTATTGGAGTGTTTAAATAAAAATCAAAACTTCCCAAGTTGCTTATAACTTTAGACAGATTATGTTTTCGTTAATAACGAACACATAATTATCGGTCTTTTAAATTTATAATGTTGAAAGTCCCTATTCTTAGGGATTTTTGTTTACTTAAATCCCAAAAAGATAAAATCATTCTGGATGGAATTGATTACTTTATTCAAGGTGCTAAAATTTTACTGTACTAATAAAATAAAAAGCGTTAGTTTAAGTTTATTCAATTAAAAAGTTTTGGGAGATATTAATTTATGACAAAAATTTTAGCCTATCAAGTTCGAGACGATGAGCAGCCATTTATTGATGAGTGGGCAAAGAAAAATAATGTTCAAGTAGACAGTGTTTCAGAGGAACTTCATGATGACACTGTTGAAATGGCGAAAGGATATGATGGGGTTAGTTTTAAGCAGCGAACTGTGATTAGTGAAAAGCCAGAATTTTATGAGAGACTAAAAAGTCTGGGAATTAAACAGTTAGCTTGTCGTTCAGCCGGAATTGATCCCGTTAATTTGGAATGGGCGGATAAGAATAATATTACAATCACAAATGTCCTTTCCTATTCACCATCAGCAGTTGCTCAACTTGTTTTGACTCAAGTCATGCAGTTAGTCCGACATATTCCTCAGTTTAATAATCGATTGAAGAATAATAATTATGTCGTAAATGGGTTGAGATCCAGAGAATTGTCAGAATTAACCATTGGAATAGTTGGTGTGGGTAGGATTGGCAGCACCGTGGCAAAGATCTTTCACTTTTTTGGAGCTACTGTTTTAGGAAATGATTTGAATCCTAGAGAGGATTTGGAGAAGCAAAATATTCTGACTTATGTTTCTAAAGACGAGCTTTATCGTCGATCCGACATTGTGACGAGTCATGTTTATTACGATCAAAATAATTTTCATTTAATTGGTGAAAAACAATTTGCTTTAATGAAGCCATCCGCATTTTTTATTAATGATTCTCGCGGGCCAGTTGTAGATACTCAAGCGCTAATTGATGCATTAACTCAAAAAAGGCTGGCTGGGGCGGCATTAGATGTTGTTGAGGGCGAAACTAAGATATTTAATCATCAATTTAAAAACGAAACTCCAGTTCCCCTATATAATCATTTAAAAAAGATTCCTAATGTTTTGTTGACTCCTCATATTGCTTTCTTTACTGATATTGCGGTTGAAAATATGGTCAAGCAGTCACTTGATGATGCTTTAACAGTAATTGAAGGTAGACATAGCGACCATGAAATCAGCTACAGAAGGTCAGAAGTTAGCAATAAAAATTAAGGAAACCTGGGAAACTGATTACCGCATGCATATGATTTGTGGGAATTAGCCCTAGAAATGAATTTAAAATCTTGGAATTTATGAAGACAAAAAAGTCGAAATGGAATTAATCCATTTCGACTTTTTTTAGTAGAACTTAATTAATTGTTAGCATTGAAATTAATTTTTACTTACTGGAACTTTGACAACTCTCTGTAAACCAAACGCAGCCGGTCCTAAGAAGGATCTTTGGCCAGCGCTTAAAGTGCTATTAGTCAAAGAATAACCAGTACCAGCAAGTGCAGTATTAATTTCTTTAGAAATTGCTTGAGCATCGGCATCGGAAATATTCCAATTAGAGTTTGTATATGATCCTAATAATTGATACTTTGCTACTCCAGGAACAGTATAATCGATTGTCTTAATAACACTAGATGGGTTATTGCTATCAACCAAAGCAATCCTGATTGCATCTTCTTGAACTGGGCTTTGATCCTTGGCAAGTTCTAGGGCATCAAATAATATCCAGCCATTAGCACCAGTTGAATTTGAGTTGAAGTTTTGGATTTTAACCCAAGTGTCACCTTCACGAGTTCGCTTACCAATGGCAGTAATCTTAAACATACTATCATGATAAACATTTAGTGGAGCTGAATTCATAACACGGGATCCAACTTGATATTGAGTATCTTTAGGGTTTGTCCAAATAGTTTGAGAAACTTTTGGATCTTGAGCTAGTTCATAGTACGAATTGGCCATTGATTGAGTTAACTTTTCTGAAGTAAATGTGTTGTAACTCTTAATTCCGCCAGCAAATTTAGAGGTGCTTTGGCCACCGTAAATCCAGCCACGGTATTTGCCATTAAAAGTAACGACTTTGTAGTAAACTTTGCCATTGTTTAGTTTGGCAACTTTATAAGCTCGGACGTTACCGACAGAAGAAACTTTTGAACTTGCCAGTTTTTTCAAAGTTGCTCGGCCAGCAACAACCTTGGCACTTTTAAAACCATCTGGTAGATTATATAATGCATTTGATCCGGTGAAAGTAACGTTTCTAGTATTGGCAGCCGTAGTTAATGTTCTGTTAAATTGCCATTTGGCGGATGCAGCTTGAGCATTGATATTTGCTTGTGCGGCAGCAAATAATCCTAATGTGGCAGCTGAAATTAATAATGTTTTCTTTAAATTCAAAATTGTAACCTCCCCAAAATTACTAATCATTTGGTACATCTATAAGCATACCATTTCTAGTTAATTTGGGAGGATATACTAACGCCTGTCTGAAAAAAATCAAAAGAATATTTTCTTTAAATAAAAAAGCGTGGAACAAAGTCTAATTTGTTCCACGCTTTTAAATTATATCAGCTTTAATCTGTTCGCCAAGTCTCAAAGAAATCAATATGAGATCCCAAGTATGACATTGCGTCTTTTGCTAACCTTTGGGCTTCGTCTTTAACGGCGTCCTCAACGGTGTGTTCAGCATCAACTAAAAATCCTTCGCCAATATTAACGAACTTGTTAGTTCTTCCGAACCCATTATCCTTAAATAAATCGTCCAATTTGGTTAAATCATCTTTTCCCGTATTATAAACGATTTGAGAGATATTCTTTTTAGGATCGAGAATTGTTGCCGCGTAAGTTACTAAGAATTCATTCATATCAATAATAACTTCTTGGCGCATCTGTTTTTCCTTATTTGCCATTTTTTTCACCTCATAAATAATGTCTGACAATCATAGTGTAATGCTTTTTTGCCTTTGTGCCTAATTTCTTTTTCAAATCATCTAATGATGCATCTTAAATTCAAGGTACAAATCATTATACTGCTGGACTTTGGCTGGACTTAGATCGGAATAAACTTCGAGGCGGTCAATAACTTTTTGAGTTGGATAAAACTGTTTATCATTCTGAACTGATTTTGGTAAAAGCTTTAAAGCGGAAATGTTTGGGGTTGAGTAACCGACATATTGAGCGTTTTGAGCGGCGTTTTTTGGCTCAGACATAAAATTCAAAAATTCGTAGATTGCTTTGTAATGTTTAGCAGTTTTTGGAATGACCCAGTTGTCAAACCACATATTGCTTCCTTCTGTTGGGACAACGTAGTGCAAATGAGAATTATTGCCCATCATTTCTGACGCTTCTCCGGACCAATCTACGGCAATTGCTGCTTCGTCTTGAGCCATATACATTTTAATTTCATCGGCCACGATTGCTTTAACGTTAGGGGCTAACTTGACTAATTTATTGCGGGCAGCTAACAAAGTGTTGGAATTTGTTGTATTGACTGACTTTCCCATTGAAATCAGTGAAAATCCCATTGTATCTCTGGCGGAATCTACCAACATGATATCGTCGCGATATTTTTTACTCCAAAGCTGATTCCAATGTAGAAGAGATCCTGGCTTCACCATTTTGTCGTTATAAATAATTCCCAAAGTTCCCCAGAAATAAGGAATGGAATATTTGTTTTTCGGATCAAAACTCTTGTTCATAAACGAAGAACCATAATGATTTAATCCAGTAAGCTTTGATTTGTCTAATGGAACTAGTAAATGACTGCGTTTCATTTTTTCGACCATATACTCACTAGGTACAGTTAGATCATAACTGGTACCACCCTGTTGGATTTTGGTGAACATTGCTTCATTGCTGTCAAAGGTCTCAAGGTTAACGTGAATTCCAGTTTGTTTTTGAAATTTGCTAAGCAATGCAGGGTCGATATAATCTCCCCAGTTGTAAAGATTCAAGACTTTGTTTCCAGTATCGCCGGTAGATTTTTGGAGCTGCTGGCTGCCGTAAGCTAATCCAATGCAAATAATAAAGATCCCAATAATGATGGCAAATAATTTCTTCATGATTAGGCCTCCATCACTTTTCGTTTCCCTTGACTGCGGTTTTCAATGAAGTAATAAACCGTAACCAAAATCAAAGAAAAGATGAACATTATGCCGGATAAGGCATTAATTTCCAAACTGATGCCCTGCCGAGCTCTTGAGTAGATCTCTACTGAAAGAGTGGTGAAGCCGTTGCCAGTAACGAAAAAGGTAACGGCAAAATCGTCTAATGAGTAGGTGATTGCCATAAAAAATCCAGCAATAATTCCGGGTTGAATAAACGGGATGACAATTTGACTCATTGTTTGCCAGTTTGAAGCACCCAAATCGCGGGCGGCATTAACCATCGAAGAACTCATTTCATTTAACCGTGGCAAAACCATCAAAACGACAATCGGAATTTCAAAAGCAATATGACTTAAAAGCACCGACCAAAATCCAAGTGGTAAACCTAGAGCAGTGAAGAAGATTAAAAAGCTTGCTCCAATGATAACGTCAGGTGAAACCAACAAGATACTGTTCAAATAAAGGTATGTTTCTTTAGTCCGGCGCCGTTTGGCATTATCAACCAAAAGGGCACCCATTGTCCCGACAAAGGTAGAAAATACTGATGAAAGCAAAGCAATTAAAATGGTATTCAAAAAGATTGCCAACAATCGTTTATCAGAAAACAATTCCTGATAATGAACCATTGACCAACCAGTAAATTTATCCATTGTAGTTCCTTGGTTAAATGAATAGATAATCAAGAAGACAATTGGAATATAAAGCAGTAAAAATACCAGAACTAAGTACATTTTACCCATTTTAGAAGTAGTACCCTTTACCATATTGTCTGCCTTCGCTTCTTCTTGGTGTTAGTGAGTGCCATAACAACAACCATTGAAATAATTAAAACCACGCCAATTGTTGAACCCATTCCCCAGTTCATGGTCGTCAAGAAATGTTCCTCAACGGCAGTTCCTAGAGTGATAACTTTGTTGCCGCCGATTAAACGAGAAAGCATAAATAAAGACAGTGAGGGGATAAAAACAATTTGAACTCCTGATTTAACTCCCGGAAGAGTCATCGGAATGATGATTTTTTGAATTGTCTGCCAAGTAGTGGCTCCTAGATCATGGCTAGCCCTGATATAGGAGCTGCTAATATCCGTAAGTGAATTATAAATTGGCAGAATCATGAAAGGAATTTCAATATAGGCTGCAACTAAGATAAAACTGGTGTTAGTAAAAAGAATTTGTTGAGGCCCAAATCCAAATAATTCAAAACATTTGTTTACCAATCCATCCTGACTTAAAAGACCAATAAAGGCATAAGCTTTTAAAAGTAAATTAATCCAGGTTGGCAGAATAACTAAAAGAATCCAAAAATCCCGGTGTTTTAATTTACTGATGTAATAAGCCATGGGGTAGCTGATTAATAACGCAATTAAGGTGATTAGAAAAGCATACAAAACTGAATTTGCGGTCATGATGAGATAAGTCCCTGACCCAAAAAATGTTTGGTAGTTTGCTAATGTTAGTTGATGATTAATATTAAAAAATGAGTAGTAAACTATCAGTCCCACTGGGGCAATTACAAATAATCCCAGCCAGACAAAGTAAGGGGTATAAAATAATGCTTTTAATTGTTTGGTCAAAGTTTTCACCTCAATCTTCGTAGGTTCCCAGTCGATTATTAAATTTGCTTTCCGATTCGTTATATCTCATGACATGCATATCACTTGGACCGAAAGTTAGCCCAACCATGGCATCATCCTTCGTTGGATTTGTCGAATGAATTAACCATTCGTTGCCTTGATCGTCAACGGCTACAATTTCGTAATAGTCGCCGCGAAAAAGTTGGGTGTCAACTTTAACCTGGAGCTTTCCTTTTTGTGACGAAGTAATTACTAAATCTTCAGGTCTTATGACAACTTCAACAGGTTCATTTGGTTGCATTCCGGCATCAGCACATTCAAATTCATGGCCTAAGAAGGAAATTAAATAATCTTTAATCATTTTCCCTTTGATTATGTTGCTTTCGCCGATAAAGTCGGCAACAAAATGGTTGATAGGTTCGTCATAAATATCCACCGGAGTTCCTTGCTGTAGAATTTGACCCTGGTTCATTACAAAAATCTTATCGCTCATTGCCAAAGCTTCCTCTTGGTCATGGGTGACAAATAAAAAAGTAATTCCTAGTCGCTGCTGAAGGTCTCTTAATTCATACTGCATATCTTTTCTCAGCTTTGCATCCAGAGCTGACAATGGTTCGTCCAACAATAAAACTTTTGGTTCATTAATGATCGCCCGAGCAATAGCAATTCGCTGCTGTTGGCCGCCAGAAAGCTCAGAAATTTCTCGATCTACGTATTTCTCCAGTTGGACCATTTTTAAAGCGTTGTGAACTCTATCCTTAATTTCTTCTTTGGCAACTCCGGCGACAACTAATCCAAAAGCAACGTTTTCATACACGTTCATATTGGGAAATAATGCATAATCTTGAAAGACAGTGTTTAATTTTCGTTTATTTGCTGGTAAATTGTTAATTTCTTTGCCATCAAAGAATACTTTGCCGGACGTTACTTCAGTAAAGCCGGCGATTGAACGAAGAATTGTCGTTTTTCCGCATCCTGAAGGTCCCAGCAGGGTATAAAATTCACCTTCATTGAGTTTGAAGCTGATATCTTTTAATGCGTATTGGTCGTCATATTTCTTATACACGTGTTGCAACTCAATGATTGGTTTTTCCAATGTTGCTGCCTCCTTTTGTTCGTAAAATAAATTCCTTAAAAAGTATATCTGGTATTGAATAAATTTCCAACAAAATCAATCTAAAGATTTTTGTTTGATAATTTAGTCGATTAATGTCGAGTTGATCTCATAGAATTATTGCCATTTATTTTGGTAACGTGGCGCTTAAACTTCATTTCTTCAGAATCAGCAACAAAATGAAAGTGTTCCATTTTTCCTTCATAAGGCTTGCCAGCAAGTTTTACCTGAGCCCAATGTTGCATTACCTCGGTCATTGACTGAATAGCTTTAATTCTTTGAGGAATATTTTCTTTTTTCGCTGCCGCTAAAATATCGGAATTTAGGCGGTTGATCAAATTTTGATGATAATCCAATAATTCTTTGGTTAAAGGTGCATCCTTATATTGATTAAATAGCTTTTCGATCTCACGCATTGCATCTTTTGAATTTGTTGGCTGGTAAAATCTTTTTTTATGCTTAGCCACTTTAAAGCTTCCTTTTTTTATGTTCAATAATTATTAGAAAATTGCTATATAGTATAGTACGACATTAGTTACAATTTGATTCATTTAGGTTAAAATTACTGAAAGAATCTTTTTTCGAGGAGATGGACAAATGAAAACAATTTTGGCAATTCACACCGGCGGAACGATATCAATGTCTCAAAATTCTGAAGGTGAAGTTGTTCCAAATGCTACAAATCCGATTGCCCAAAAGCAAGTGATTTTAAAGGGTAAAATAAATCTGGTTACAGATGAGATGTTTAATTTGCCGTCCCCTCATGTTACACCAGAAATAATGTTAAAGATAATGAAACGGATTAAAAAAGCAATTGCTGATGGCGTAGATGGGGTCGTTGTCACGCACGGGACCGACACGCTTGAAGAAACAGCTTATTTTTTGGATCTGACTCTTCCTAACACTGTGCCGATTGTGGTGACCGGGGCAATGAGATCTTCAAATGAAATTGGCTCAGATGGTTTATATAACTTTACTTCGGCAATTTCGGTGGCCGCAGCTGATGAGTCATATGGCAAAGGGGTCTTAGTAGTGATGAATGATGAGATTCACACTGCTAGATATGTTACCAAAACTCATACCACTAATGTTGCCACCTTTAGGACTCCGACTTTTGGCCCAATTGGAGTCATTAGTAAAGATCGCCCATATTATTTCCAGAAATTGATTACGGGCGAAGTATGTAACATTGATCAAGTTGTTGATCATGTTTATCTTTTAAAGGCTTATTCTGGCATGGAAAGTACTTTATTTGAAGCAATTGATAACCCAGATACCAATGGTTTGGTTATTGAGGGCTTGGGTGCCGGCAATTTACCACCCCAAACTTTACCCGGAATTCAAAAAATACTCGATGATGACATTCCAATTGTGTTGGTCTCGCGGTGTTATAACGGCGTTGCTCAAGAAATTTATGACTATGAGGGCGGCGGAATTCAGCTTAAAAAGATGGGAATAACTCTGTGCCAAGGCTTGAATGGTCAGAAGGCCAGGATTAAACTACTTGTAGGATTAAGCGCAGGCAAAAAGGGTGACGAACTTACCAAGTTTGTTAAGGATGCGGTTTCTTAAAAAGGAAAGGGTAGCTTTGAACACTTATTATGATAAATTAAGATCTGCACCGATCGACGAAAAATTAATTAATATCTATCAACAAGATAGTGAGATTGTCTATACCGGAATTGTTCAGTATTTAAGCGATAAAGACTTTATTCTCATGACGTTTAATGATTATGGGATTCAAGATGGTGAAGTCTATCTGAAGATTGATTCGGTTCAAAAGGTTGAAACAGACAGTTATGATCTTGCAAATATGAAAGATCGAATTGCTTTTGACGAAAAAAATGATTTGGCTAACAAAACTGAATTTAATATGCCATTTAACATCAGTGATTCAATTTTTGATAAATTAGTTGCGCATGTTAAACAAAACAAACAAATGGTCTTAATTGTCACGGAAAAGGCCAAAAAAATGCAGTATCATGAAGGAATCATAACCGACTTTGACCACGATGAGGTTACTTTCTCCATCGTTGATAAATTTAACTTTACGCACAAAAACCAAACCAAAATCAAAAATGATGATATTTCTGCCATCGAATTTGGTGGGACTGAGTTGAATCTTTTGGAACAGATATTGCCAACGATCATTGCTGACAATCATGTTGACGATGAATATTTAACCAGAGACCATAAAGATAAGTTTGCTGCAGTCATTAAACATGCAGAGTTAAAGAATCAAATGATCATCATTGATACAAATGATGACCGCAAGTATTTTTACGTTGGCAAGGCAATTGCCAGTAACGACAACGAGTTAGTCATGATGGTAATTGATATGAATGGTCACTTTGGTGGCTACGTTTGGATGCGGTACGATAATGTTTATAGAATTGTCACTGAATCTGACTATCTTTTTGTCATGCGCAGATTTGTTAATTATAATAAGGCAACCAAAGAATTTACTCTGCCGGTTCTTAATGCAGATCGGGCCTTTGATGACAATGACAACATTTTGATGGAGATATTACTGCCATCTATTAAGTTTAAGAAATTGCTTAGACTGCAGTTAACTAGTGGCAAAAGTATCATGGGCTACCCCTTGGGTTTTGAAACTCGAACTGGCATTCTCACTTTTGAAATGATTGACCTTGATGACGAAAATGACGATATTGTCCGAAAGATCGGTATCGAAAGCATTAGAGAAATGGCATTTGATTACTTCAAATCATTTTTACTCGAAAATAATATCGATTAAGTATAATAATTTTTTTGAATTTATACGTAGAAAATAATGTTACTGGAATGAAATACCTTTCCAGTAACTTTTTTATTACATATTTTTTATGCAAATGATGTCATTACAAAACCGTTAAATTTTATCCATTGGGATTGGTGTTAAACTAACCGAAAAGTTAAAGAATGATTGGTGAATAATTTTTTTCTTTGTAGAAGGTTTTAATATGATTTCGCTTTCATATTATGCTCAAATAGCACCTTGAGCGTGCTAGACTGAATTTGGTTAGTAAAATATTTTTACTAGAGGTGATAACTATCATTTATGTAGATTTTTCAAACGGGTTAAATTATTTAAAAGACCCTGCAGTAAATCAGGCAATCTCGGAATTCTTGGAGCAGCATCCAAAACTTAATGATACTTTATTTTACTTTTTCCACCCACAGACACCAATTGTCATTTGTGGTGTTAATCAAAATGTTTATGCAGAAGTAAATTTGGAATATTTAAAAAAGCATAATATTCGATTGGCTAGAAGAGGTGCTGGTGGCGGAGCGGTCTATGTTGATCCCGGCAATCTAACGTATTGCTTTATTGATACTGATAATGGCACCAATTATCAAAACTTTCAGCTTTATGCTCAACCAGCGTTGAAAGTTCTCCATAAACTTGGAGTAGACGCTATTTTTGGTGGGCGCAATGATCTGACCGTCAATGGGAAAAAATTCTCTGGGATGTCCTCCTTAAAGATTGGTAGTAGATTTTCGTGCGGAGGCACTTTGATGATTGATGTTGATTTGGATGCTGCTAGCAAAGTTCTTCATCCAACTAAGGCAAAGTTAGCCTCTAAGGGAGTTAAATCTGTTCATAGTCGAGTTACTAATATTCGACAGTACTTCAAACCAGAATATAAGGATATTACTTTTGATGAAATACAGGACATGATGTTAAAAGAAGTATTTAAGACAGACTCTTTGGCTGATATTCCCACTTATAAGCTGACAGATCAGGATTTTAAAGATTTAAACGCAATTGATCAAGAAAAATATGGCTCTAAAGAATGGATTTATGGTCCAAGTGAGGATGATCAAACTTATCACGATCAGCACTTTGAAGGAATTGGCACTGTCGGCATTGGATTTTCCGTGCAAAATGGCTTTTTAGTTCATCCAAAAATTTACGGTGATTTTTCATTAATGTCAGGTAATTTAGGTGAAATTGAAGATAATCTTAAAGGTGTGCCAATGAACTATGACAGCCTAAAAGAAGCTCTTCATAACAGTCATCTCGAAAAAAATATTGGCAAGGTTTCTGCCGATGCAATAGCTAAGATGATTTTGGATCCAAATAAATCAGAGGTGATTAATTCATGAGCAGCGGCGAGGTTTTAGGTTCACTTTATAATCAAAATCAATATTCAACTGCTAGGATGAGAGCGGTTTGGACTGACGAAAACCGACTTAAAGTTGTTTGTCAGGCAGAAATTGCTTTGGCTCACGCAATGGCGGATTATGGCAAGATCCCTGAATCCGCATATAAAGAAATTGCCGAAAAACTTAAACCAGAGAAAATTGATATGCGAGCTCTTAGATTAGTTACGGGACGAACTGGCCACTTCTTGGCTGGTTTTGTCCAGTACGTTCAACAGTTTTTCGATGATGACTCTGGCCAATTTGTGCATTATGGCGCTGCCAGTGAGGATATCGAAGATACCTGCTATGTTTTACAGCTAAAAGAAGCCCATGCAATCATTAAGGAATACATGAAAGATCTTTTGGCAGTTTTAGCTAAACTAACCAAAGAACACCGTGATGACCTCACCGCAGCAATTGCTCATCGAACTTATGCATCTTTAACAACCTTAGGTTTTAAGTTGGGAATATTTTTAAATGAACAAGAGCACTTACTAACTAATCTTGAGAAGTTAGAATCGTTCTCTTTGGCTGGTAGTTTGGCAAATGTCGAGGGATTATCTTCAATGATTGGCGATCATAGTGACGAAGTTGAAAGCAAATTTTGTGACTACCTTGGTTTAGCTACTCCAGAAATGTATTGGCACACTCAAAGGGAAAGATTTGCCGATTATTTACACGTGGTTACCGAAATTTCTCAGTCGCTTGGCCGGTTAGGAAAAGAACTACTTTATATGAGCCAAACGCAAGTTAAGGAATTTTACGAACCATATGCTCCTGGTAGGCAAGGGTCAACAGTGATTCCAACATCACGAGAACCGTACATGTGTGAAGCTATGGTTAATTTGAGCACTGTTATTCGCAACGAAATGTCTTTAATGTACGACCAAATGCAGGTTAGTGGTGAAAAAGATACCACAGTTTGGCGTGATCTTTATGTTGCGTTGCCAGAAATGACAATGTATCTTTCTGGTTCGTTAAATTATGCAGTTAATGTTTTAAAGAACGGATATTTTGATACCAAACAAATGAAGAAAAATTTAGCTTTGGATGACGGAACGATGTTCTCAGGTTCAATTATGATGGTCTTGTCTAAAAAAATGGGCAGAGAGAATGCCCATGATTTGATGTATCGCTTACGGGTTAAGGCTGATAACGAGCACCAGCAGCTTAAAGATGTAATGCTGGCTGACAGCGAATTAGGAAAGTATTTAACTAATGAACAACTTAAAGAGCTTATGACACCAAATGCCGAGAAAGTTAAAAATGCTGATTTTAAAGTTAACAAAATTTTGACTTTATTTAGTAAACATCATCCAGAGATTCACTGGGAGGAAAAATAAAATGAATAAATACGAAGATGAAAAGCAGTATTACTGGGAAGAAAAACAATCAAATGGCCATACCAGAGTAGGAATTAATGAAGCTGGCCAAGATGAAATTGGCGAAATATCCTTTGTTGCTTTTCCAAAAGGGATGACTGAAGTTAAGGAAGGTGATTCCTTCGTGTCCGTTGAGGGAGCCAAAGCCGTTTCTGATCTTCATTCACCGGTTGCAGGCAAGATTGCTAAAGTTAACACTGAGTTAATGGATCACCCAGAAAAATTAGATGAAAAAGGTAAGGAAAATACTTGGTTAGTTGAGTTATATTAAAAAACATTTTTAATTAAATTCAAAACAAAATAGCGTAATCAGAATAAAATTTTCTGATTACGCTATTTTGTATGCCGCTGCCTTTATTTAATTATCTAATAAAGTCTTCGATAATCTTTCTTTCATCTGCTGTTGGATCGGATTCCATGGATTTAATATCATGGAGACGTTCAACGGAGATGTGTAAATTAAATGCAAGTAAGGTATCTGGCATATCATGCTTTTTTTGATAATTGATTATTTCCTCTGCTAAACTGCTAAACTCTTCTGCCATGATATTCCTCCATTCGCCTTTCTAAACAACCTATGTTTTTATTATAACAATAATAACGATTATGGGTAAATTATCTGTGCCTTAATCCGTATTCACTAACCCCAACAATCAACAAGGAAATTAGTAAAGCTGTAATAATTTGGCGACTTTGAAAGTAGAAATAATAAAGAAAGCCACAGAATACCACAGCTAGAAAAAGCCAACGATAAATTGGTCGAGCAATCGAAAGAAAAGCTAAGCCAATTAAAATAACAATACTTCCGACTAGGGCTTCTTCTGTACTGATTTGGCTGGCCCAACCGGAAAATAAGGCGACAATATCAATGACAATTCCCATAATTAACGCAAATATTCCAAATGCAAAGGCAAACTTGTTGGCTCGCATAAGCAATGTCCTTCTCTCTTTTGTCTTACTAATAATTATAAGGCAAAATCCGAGGAGGAGGTTGTTTAGATGTTAATTTCGAATGAAAAACAGTAATAATTGAACGGCCACAATTGATCCAATAAATAACGACCAATCCTGCCAGGTGATCTTGATGACCTTGTAATGAGTTCTTGGGGCATCTTCAACGAATCCGTGAGAGGTCATTGCCTCAGCCAAATTTTGCGACCATTGGATAGAAGAAAGGATCGCTTTAAAGTATAGTTTAGCTGACCAAACGTGAAGGACCTCACCGCGCATTAAAGCAGAAGTCTTGATAATTTTTACTTGTTGGCGAATTTTAGGGACTAAATTAAAAGTCGCTAAAACTCCATAGGCAAATTTTGAGGGCAAGCGAAAGTCTTGTTCCAAAGCTAATGCCAGGTCGGTGATGTTTGAAGTTAAGGTAAATGTTGCGCCTAAAAATACGTAGGCATAAATTCGAGTAAACAGAATCCAGGCAAAACCGATTCCTGCGGTTCCGTACATCAGCTGAGAAACGAACATTGCTACGGCAGGTAACAGTGGCACAAAGATCAAAGCCAAAAATGCCTTGAAACTGATCTTTTGAAAAATAATATAAATAAAGCTGACGGCAATTAAGATTAAGTTAACCACTAAATTTTCGGTAAAGGATATTTCCAAAGCAATTAAAATTACCAAGAACAATTTCATTCCAGGATTCATTTACAGCACCTCCTGGTATTTCATAGTCTGATTAGCAAAGTGAGTGTGATAATCAACTAAATTTTCCAACCCGTTGAGTTGGTGGCTGATTATAATCTGAGTTTGGCCAAATTTGGTTTTGGCTTCATTTAACAGATTGCCGACTACAAGTAGTGAGTGGTAGTCTAGACCTTTGAATGGTTCATCCATTAGTAAAACAGGAGGTGCCATTACTAACATTTCAATAATTTGCAGCTTCTTTTTTTGCCCTTCACTCAAAGAATAAACAATTCGTTCCCCACGATTTGCGAGATCAATTTCTGCGAGCATTTTTTTGACCTCATCATCAGAATATTGAGCAGAGAAACGATTCTTCATTGATAAATCTAATTCTTCTTTAACGGTAATATTTAAAAACTGACTTTCAGCATCCTGAAAAAGTAACGTTACTGATTGAGCGTATTTTAGTGGTTTAATCTTTTTGATATCTTGACCATTGTAAGTTATTGTTCCTTCATACTTTAATAACTTGGTTAAGGCATCAAATAAAGTGGATTTACCAATTCCATTGTGGCCGGTTACCAAGGTAGTTTTGCCCTTATAAAAGGAGAAGTTAGCTAATTTAAGTAAAACGTCACCGTGAGGATCTAATGTAAAATCACGAATATTTAAAATTTCTTTTTCGGTTTTTTCGGGTAATTTAACTTTGGTAGTGATGTGCTGCGCGTCCTCAAAATTAGCGTAAAATTTCTTTTGTTGATCTTGATTTTGTAGGTTGATTTTGTGAGTAGCTGGGTCAAGGAAAAAGAAATCATCGATAACATTTTGATAATCGCTAAGATCATGGTCGGCTAAAATTATTGTTTTGCCGTGTTCATCACGAAGTAACTTTAATTTATTTATCAAATCAACTCGCGAAGCAGGATCAATGCTGGCAAATGGCTCATCCAAAACAATAACGTCTGCATCCATTGCAACAATTGAAGCTAAGGCCAGTCGCTGTTTTTCACCACCGGATAAAGTATTAATTTTGCGATTTTTTAGCTTAGAAATTCCTACGAAATTCAAGGCGTTATCGACAGTTTGATCCATCTTTGCAGGATCAGCGTTGATGTTTTCCAAAACGAAAACTAATTCGTTAAAAACTGTGTCCATGGCAAATTGTTGGTTAGGATTTTGAAACATCATCGAAACCATTTTATTTTTTTCCTGTGGTTGTGTTTCAGTGATATTTTTGCCATCAAAAGTAATGGTTCCTTTTGATTTTCCTTCGGTGAAGCTTGGGTATAGTCCAGCAATAAACATTAGTAAGGTGGATTTACCACTTCCTGAAGGTCCAGTTAAAAGAGAAAAATGATTTGCTGGAAAAGTTACGTTGACGTAATTTAGGACCATAAAGTTACTTTTAGCATATGAAAATGTAAAGTTGTTGACAGCAACTTCAGCCATTTGTATTGAACCCCGATTCAAAAGTTTTAATTAAGCGGCAGTATTTGGCAAAATTTGGCTGCGATCAAGCATCTTGGATATTGCTCGAGTTAAAAGGCCTCCAAAAATGAACGTTGAGACATAACGAATTACAAATAAAGCAATCAGTAAGCCAAAGTGATACTTACTGTAGCCATTTCGGATCATATCCCAGCCAAATGTGATAACAACGGTGAAGAAGATGGAAAGGTTTAAAGAAACCCAATCGTATCGTTTATATCCGGTTACTGCAAATCCAAGCTCAGAAGGAATTCCTTGAACTAGCCCGGAGATAAATGTTGCAGCGCCCCATTGGCCGCCTAAAAATGCTTCAACCCCAGAACCTAAGAATTCAGCCAAGAAAGCGGCACCTGGTTTATGAATAATGTATCCTGCTAAAGGACCGGCCATTGTCCATAATCCCATCAAGATATCGTTAGCAGCGGGTCCTAAACCAATTGGGGTAAGTAATGCGGTTAATGCATTATATATAAAGTCAACTCCCCAAAAAATGACTCCACAAAAAATAGCAATTAATGCAACCAAAATAATATTTCGTAAAGACCAAGTATCTCTACTTTTCTTCTTATCCATGTCAATACCTCCAATTTTTTTGTTTCTGAGTATTCGAAAAATAAAAGCACCCAGAAAATGAATTTCCTGGGTGTTGCACTCATCTTAGTCATAAGACTGCACGAAAAAATTATGCTCCCTACGCTGGAATTGTCCAGATCAGGTTCGATGGGTTTTTCTCAGCCACGTTTGCGTGACACCCCAGATGTTTTATTGACACCTTGAGTATACCTAATTGAATGGTATGAGGCAAGTAGGGCTGTTTCTGTTTGACCATTGGATTATAATTAATAGCTGTAAAATTCAATTAATCCATAACTAATAACGGAGGTTTTTTCATGATTAAAGTAATTGCTAGTGATATGGACGGGACTTTTCTTAATGACCAGGGAACGTTTGATGCTAAGCAGTTTCAAGATCAACTAAATCGAATGAAGAATAAGGGGATGCACTTTGTTGTTGCCAGCAGTGATCCATACAGCCACTTATTGAAATTATTTAAGGATGTCGATGGCCCAATTTCTTATATCTGCAATAACGGTGCAGCGGTTTTTGATGAACGTGGCGTGATTGTTTCTGAAACAACGATTGATCCATTGATGGTCCAAAAAGCTGTTTCCTTTGTGTTGAGCAGTCCAAAGTTTGCTGGCGTTCAAATTGTTATTTCTAGTCGTGATGGTGATTATACCAACCTTAAAGCTGATTCAAAGAAATTTAAAGCTTCCCAATATTTTTACGAAAATCTTCAGTCTGTTCCAGATATTAAACTAGTTTTCAATCAAGTTTATAAAATTGATCTTTATTGGAACGATGATAAGGATGTTTCCGAGCAGCAGGCTGAACTTCAGAATAAATTTAATCGCGACTTAAATATTTTTTCCAGCGGTTTAGGCGGTGTTGATATTAATGCTAGTGGTCTTAATAAAATGACTGCTTTAAATCAGTTATTAGATCAATGGGATTTAACTGCAGAAAATGCTGCTGCTTTTGGTGATAATGGTAATGATTTTGACTTAATAAACGGCGTTAAAGAAGGATATGCTGTCCAAAATGCCGCCAAAGATCTATCAAATATTGTCGACAATCAATTAGATTTAAGCAATAATCAGGCTGCCGTTCAAGAAAAAATTGAGGAATACCTAAAATAGGTTTCCTCAATTAATCTAAAACGGTACTCTTAGAATATTTGTCGAGCAATTTATTTAAATTGAATTCTTCAATTTGGTTGGTTTCTCGGCGTTTGAAATAATAAATTAGGTCGGTTGCGTTCATTACAGCTGTGTAGTGAGTAAAGTTAAAATTCAAATGTTCCTTTTTACTTTCGTCAAAGGGAATGGCAACATCACTTAAAATGTTAAATAGTTCATCTTTTCCCTCATTCTGGTCCTCTGGGTTCCTTCTGCGAGTTTCAAAGTTGCGGCGTGGATAAATCGGGTTGTCGGCACATTAGTTGCTTTCATTACATCATTTTTGCTATAAAGCTCTTTTGCTCGCTTAACTTGGTTTTGAAGTGAGCCACCAACTTTAGGGTAGTTTCGAAAATTTGCTTGGTGTTCAGGGAATGTTGGTGAATTGGTCATTACTCCCAAAGAATTGTTGTAAATTTGTGGGTCTGCTGGGATGGTTGGTTCAACTATCATCGAATCACCCGTCCGATCAGTTAAGGTCCAGTGAAGGTAGGAAACTTTATTTTCATAAAGCCAACTTTTAGCTACCATGACGATATTTTTCATATCTTGGCGCACTTCACTGACTGATTTATGTTCTGATAAGACCCAGTGGATAAAGTCTTGAGGTGCCATGTTGAGTTTTCCAGGGACTTTATTATCGAGGTAATTTGCTTTGAGCGGAAACATTAACTCAGCGCAGGCCAATCCTTCAACGTTGATTCCATCAGCTACCAAAAAGTGATTGGCAGGAAAACGGCGGCCACCGCCAACATACGGATACTTGATAGGCCGTTTTTGACCAAAAGACATTTCATAGGTTGGCTGAATAACAACTACCGGATCCCAAATCCCTTTGGAAGGGAAGTCCATTGTTCGGCCTAGCAAACTTTTATTGTTTTTTGTAAAAATGGTTAAACTAGTACACAAATGGCTTACCTCACTTTGTTTAGATTTATAATTAAAGATGAATAGTGTAAACTGTGGTTATAAATTTATTGGGGAGAATAAGAATATGAAATCAACTTGGAATTTGATTGGATATGCCTTGTGGCTTATTTTGATTATCTATTTAGTTTGGATGATCTATAACATGCGGGATCGGCGACTAAAGATGATCGTTGAACAAAAGAAAACGTTCTCATGGCACAACTTTAGCATATCAGTAGTTGAGTTGGTTGTCTTTCTTTTAGCTTTTTGGGGGATGTCATATACAACATTTTTCCAAGATGTTAAGAAATTAAATAATAATGCGGTTCAAACAACGTATAGTTATCGGCCCTTAGTAATGGAGTATAGTGGCGGCAGATCATATTACGTCTTAGTCCAAAATGGAGCTGGCCGGCATCCAATTCAAAATTACACTTATTTTGTCCATAATGGAAAATATATGGTGGATAGTTTGAATGCGACCGTGGTTTATGGTAAGGCGAATTCCAATGTCGCAGCCCAAGCCTATAACTGGAACCAGGGGAAACTGAAGTACATGGATCAAAGATATCAAAAAGCATGGGTAGCAACAGTCACCACTACTTATAAGAAGAACTTTGTAAATGGTTTAGGTTTGCATGCAGGAAGACAGGCCAATCGGTTTGATTTGATTAGAGTGCCGGATTATACATTTATGAAAACAGAGTGATAAAAAAGGCGTTTTAACCCGGCTTGTATAATGGTTTGTGACATAAATTTTGAGTTTGGATTTATGTCACAAATCATTTTGTACATTTAGGTTCAGTCCTTCTTATCACGTTTAATTAGTGTAAAAATGAAGAGTTTTAAAGAAAGGCCAAGATAAATGGCATACAAGGTAAATTTTAAAACAGTTGAAACAACCGGCTTGGAATCCTCTCCAGTTGCCGAATCGTTAGCTGGGCTAAGAGCTAATGAAGCCCGTTATTTTTGGAATAAATATAAGTTTAACTATATAGCTTATCCAGCTAGCGAAAAGCAAAAAGAAGTTAACTGGTTCAAGAAGCTTTTAAAGGATGAACGAGACTTGGAATTTGCTTCACCAATTCTTGAGGTAGCAGTATATGATAGTGAGGATATTTACTGGCCCGAATTCATTTACCAAAATGGGATGATCATTAACGTTTTGTATGAAAAATATGGTAAAAATGAAAAGAAGCCCAAACGAGCAGTTGGAATTAAACTTTGCGAAGGCATGGAAGTCCCAGAAGAGTTAAAAGGCAAATTTAAATTTGCTCATCAACGGTCCAAATTGGCCGGAACCATTCGCGGCAGCTTCTTTGTTTTGAAGCAGGAATGGTTTTGATTTGAAAGATTCCGGTTTTTAATCAGATTTTAGATAATTAAAAATAGTGCTTAACGCCATCATCCTATGAGGATGAGGAGTTGAGCACTATTTTTTTGTTGTTTTAATTTTTTTATTTTACATAGCGGAAACGTGCAAAGCAGGGCAGCTCTCTAGAGGTAAGCACCTGTAAGAATAAACGCAAAACCGGCGTTTATCCTCACAGGAGACTTACCTTACGAGAACTAAGCGCCCTGCTTTGCACTCTAATCAAGTCATATCCCACACATCCGCGCTTGGAAGGCGCAAAAGCATTGCCGCGATCTTATCTGCTGTCTGCAGACTCATATCATTGACTCCTGGTCTTGGACTAGCACTTGTTTGGAATCTTAATCCTTCAAGTGGTAAGCCCCAAACGAAGATCTCTTTATTCTTCATTCCGCGAGCATCAATTAGTTGATCGGTTTCAGGGTCCACTTCGACTGAACTCAGATTTTGCTCTTTGCCGTCCACTTCAATTTGTCGTGGGCGGGCCAATCGGTTACTTAATAGGCTTTCCAAAATTGGGTTTGAAGTAATGTTAATGTCTGGTGCTGGGACTCTTGCTTCTAGCAGAGCTCTGGATCTAAATGGTTCAGTATTTGAAGCAGGAGATCCAGCTTTGAACCAACCATCCTCTCCCTTAACTTCCATTCCTGGAGCCATAATGGTAACAATTCCACTTCGAATCAAGGCTGAAAGTTGGGCGGTTCTCATTGCTGGCGCCCCTACTGCCAAAAAGCTATATAAGCGTTTAAAATCCTTCAAGAATTTATTGACATAATCTTCATTTGAAAAACGATGGTCATGTATCATTTTTCGCAGAACTACTCTAAAATCTCGAAGAAGTTCAAGGGCGGAAGACAACGGGCCGGTTTTTGAACCCTTATTGGCATCCGAAGTCTGTTTGTCCAACCATTGAACTAACACTTCTTGATAGTCTTGAGTTGCAATTGCTTTTATATCTCTGAATGGACTAATGACATAATTCCAATCAAAAATGTCCTCTTCTTGGAAACGATAAGATTGAACCAATGCCTCGCGATCCGAAGCATTAATGAATCTTTGCCTAAATTTAGTTGCGGACAATTTGGGATAGCGGTCATTAATTAACAGTTCATAGTAGACCAGCTCGATATCCAAATGAAGAAGAATCATAAACTCATCATAGGGTAATTTGCCATCAGTTAATTGCTTATCCATATTTTTATCAGTTAAAAAGTAAGGTTTGGCCAGTTCGCCGTAACCCTTTTGACTTTTTGCCTTTGGGTAATATGGCATACCTCTTCTTGAGCCGGCAACGATTTTTGGCTCTCGGCCGGAAGGTTGATAAAATAACGTTCCATCACCATTATCAAGGTAGCTGCCACCGCGTCCTAAGGTCAATTCAGAAACATAGTCAAAAAAGCTTAACCCCAAGCCACGAATCAAGACCGTTTCACCGGCCGGTAAATCATTTAGATTTGCATCGCCCGGATGAGTTGGTGGTAAATAAAAGATATTGTTTTCTTGCGCGTATGAAGATAATTTTTGTTCTTCTGCGTTTTGATAATTATCTTGTTGGCCTGGACTGATAACGGCCCTATCAAATTGATAGGTATCGTCAGAGGTGGCTAAATTAATGATATGATCAGCATTTTGGCTAATTTGGATAATTTCTTTAGTTTCTAACTTAACCGTTAAATTATAAGGTAACTGTTTAACTAATTCTTCATAAAACCATTTAATATAAGCCCCATAAAGAACTCGGGGAGAATAATCACTTGATTGAATATTTTTAGCAAAATCAATTAGATTTTGGCTGTAATCATTTTTCTTCAAATAATCTGCAGCTTCAGCACTTCCCAGCCATTCAAAAAGAGAAGGGCCATCAAAAGCGGGACTGGTCCTGGTCACAGTCATATCTGTGAATAAAGTAATTTGATCAACGGGCGTATTCATTACCAAACCTGCCCATTGCTCTCTTCGCCAAACATGACCGCTGACGCCATGCGGGTCGAAAATTGTAATGTCGACAGGTTTACTTTTATTTGTATTTGCCTTAAATTGATTGATAATTTGCGAAGTCAGAATCATTCCGCGGGGTCCGGCCCCGATTATCGCTATCTTCATCTTTAAATCTCCTACAAATTTCTAGTAATCTTTTGGATCGACTTCAAGTGGCCCGAATTCACCAGAATTAGTGTCTTGAAAGTCCCACCATTCATTTTCGTAGCCTTTAAAGCCGGCTTTTTTCATTGTTTCGTTTAAAATATCATAATGTTTTTGAGCTGTTGGGGTCCAGTTATTATATTCATTGCGTTTGGCTTTTCCAGTAAAATCGTCAAATCCAGTGGGCATCTCAACATCGTTTCCGTCCAGATCAGTAAGAGTTAAATCAAAAGTAACTCCTTTTTCGTGACTGTAATTTGGATCAGGTTGGGCAACCCACATTGGGTCGGGATAAACTTCGAATAGCCGTTTTTGCGCATAAACCGGGCGATAAGCGTCCCAAATTTTAATTCGATATCCTTGTTTTTTAAGGGCTTTGCTGGCTTCGCCTAATTTTTTAACGGTATCTTTACGGGAAATTGCCTTCTTAAAATCGTAAATCACTTGGTGAGTGAAGTTGTCACTTGAAGCATATTTTAAGTCCACAATAATATCTGGATCGACATCATGAACGTCGATGTATCCTTGGTTCTTTTTATCTTCTGCCATTAAACGGCCTCCTAGATGAATTAACTTTCAGCTTGGTCGCCTTCGTAAATGCCAATGTCATCAACAAAAATTTTACCGGTGTAAGGTCTGGCTTTTTCTTGGACCATGCCAGTTTTTGCGTAGGCGATAGTTGAGGTGCTGGTTGCTTTAATTGCGGTTCCCATAACTTCACCGGTGTCACCATTCAATCCGGAAGGGATGTCAATGGCATGAATATTAGCGGTTGAAGCATTTGCTTTGTCGATAACTTTAGCATAGTCACCTTCAACGTTTCTCGAAAGGCCACTTCCAAACAAACCATCAACAATTGTGGTGAAATCATCAAAATTATCTTCCATCTTAATGGTTGGAATCTTATAGTATTCACAAATTTTTGTTTGCGCTTTGTGGTCCTCACTTGCATGAGCGGGATTGCCCACATTTAAAATGCTGACGTCATAACCGTGAGTGTAAAATAATCGGGCGACAACCAAAGCGTCACCACCATTATTCCCGCCGCCAGCTAATACTAAAATTCGGCTCAGATCCAAATCAGGATTGGCTAGCATGTTTTCATAGATCTTTAGGGCTGCCCGTTCCATGAGAACCATGGAAGGGATTCCGATTGTGTGAATTGTCTTGTCATCGAGTGCCCGTGATTGTTCAACAGTAATTGCTTTTGGCATAGTAATAACCTCCTTTAGTTGACAGATAACCTAACCCTTATACTCGACTATTCACAAGGAAAAATCAAGAAATAACTAGGATTAACAATGGTAAATAATAAAATTTTTTGAGCAAAAATTTACTTTTGTTCAGCGATTAACCAAATCATTTGATACTTAAGTTATAATTTTGAATAATCCAATCTTGATTCACTAAAAAAGCCTAACTCCTTTTTGATTCTTGGAATTAGGCTTAATAATAAGTTGATTATTCGATTTGTTTTGTAACTGCGAATGGATCATTTTTAGGATCAGCATTCCAGGTATATTCCATTTGTTTTGCGAGGGCTTGGGCTTTGTCTTTTCCAAATTGATCCGAAATGAAGCCCAAGGCCATGTCAGTGCCGGCGGAAATTCCAGAAGCGGTGTAGTACTTGCCGTCTCTAACCCAGCGAGCATTGCCCTGCCAGTCAACTTGATCGTTTTGACTTTTAACCCAGTCAAAGGCATTCTTATTAGATGTAGCTTTTTTACCATTTAGAAGTGGCGTGCGGGCCAAAACTGCAGATCCGGTGCAAACGGTCAGGACATATTTGGCAGCAGCTGCTAATTTTCCTAGTTCTGAGACAAATTTGGTATTTTTTACTAAAGGCCGGGTGCCGGCACCTCCTGGAAGGAGAATTGTATCATTAGGATTAATATGATTGAATGGTTTAGTATCAACTTTTAAATTGTTAAAAGTGGTGATTTGCCCACCATTTTGAGAAAAGTATTGAACTTTAACCCCATCAGTGTGAACAAAAGCTTCAACTGGGCCAAACACATCAAGTGGTTCAAATCCTGAAAATAGTAATATATCAATGTTCATAGCTTGCCTCTTTTATTATTTAATGGGTATTATTGATTGTTCAAATAACATTGTCAACATTTATTTTAAAACTAGTCTTAAAATAACAGGTATTAATTGCTTAAGTGTTTCCGATAAACTATTTTTGCTAAACATGCTATCATAACCTCTGGAAAGAATGGAGGATGATTTTATGTCACTAGACTATCCACAAGATATGCAAGAAGTAAAACAAAAATTTGAGGTAATGAAGGCTGACGATTCTTCCATTACAGAAGAAGACGTCCTTAGAAAAACCGTCGAGGATGCGTTTCAGTCTTATCTAACAATCTCCGAAGAAGGCCATTATGATACTGGCACTTTAAAGGGCGAAGAAATTGAAATTACCGATATTTTTGGCAAAAAAACTAATTCAGTCAAACCAAAGGGCGATACTTTTGAAGATGATTTCAAAAAAAGTCCTACCGAAGCTTTAGCTTACTTGGAAAGCCAAGCTTCTAGAGTAGCCAGAGGATAATCGGATTTTAATTGCCATTTTTGGCAGCAAACATTATAATTAATAGATGTTGGGCGTCCTTAGTGTAATGGATAGCACATGAGATTTCGGTCCTCATGATGTGGGTTCGATTCCCATGGGACGCATAATATATGATGGTGAGCTCTTGATTTATCAAGGGTTCACTTTTTTTGTTTCTAAAGAGTTGAATGAATGTACAAAAAAGAGGGGCAATGGTATTCTCAAATTAAGTTACTAGGGATTGGGCGCTTTAAGTGAGCCAGGCCAATTCTCCATTAAATGATTTGGGGGAATAATGAATGACAATTTCAATTGGAAATGGTAAAAATCATCGCGAATTATCAGATGAAGATGCTATGAAGCTGACGTCAGGCAAAGACTTTTGGCATACTGAAAGTGTTGATAACATTCCATCATTTATGATGACTGATGGACCCCATGGTTTACGTTATCAAGAGCAGCAAGCGGGTCATCTAGAAATTAACAAAGCCGCTAATGCCACCGCTTTTCCAACGGGAAGTGCTTCGGCCAGCAGCTGGGATCCAACTCTACTCGAGAAAATGGGTGGCGCAATTGCCGATGAAGCCCGTTCAAAGAATGTCAGCGTTGTTCTTGGCCCAGGTGTCACAATGAAGCGTAATCCTCTGGGTGGTCGCAATTTTGAATACTTCTCCGAAGACCCATTTCTTTCCGGAATGTTGGCAGCATCCTGGATCAAAGGCTTGCAGCAGCACGGAGTTGGAGCATCAATAAAGCATTTTGCCGGCAACAATCAGGAAACCGATCGACTGCGATCCGATTCGCTGATTGATTCTACTGCCTTACATGAACTTTACTTAGAGGCCTTTAGAATAGCGGTAACTCGCAGTCAGCCGGAAACTTTGATGATTTCCTATAACATGATTAACGGCACTTACATGAGTGATAATGAATATCTGCTCAAAAAGGTTTTACGCGGTCAATGGGGTTTTAAAGGAATGATTGTCAGCGACTGGGGTGCATTAAATGATAAAGTTAAAAGTCTCAGCGCCGGGACTGACCTTGAAATGCCTTCCTCGGGTCACTTTTTTGATAAATCTGCATTAAAGGCTTTACACAATGGTTCGTTAGATAAGGATTCTTTGGCTCGCGCCGTAACTAAGATTGCCAGCCTGGCAGAGCGTAAACGCCCAGCCGGAACCACTGACAGAACCAGTCTTTTGAAACAGCATGCTGAGCTTGCTCAAACCATTGAAGAGCAGTCAGCAGTTTTGATGAAGAATGATGGCATATTACCGTTAAAAGATGACAAAAAACTTGCAGTGATTGGTGAACTGGCTGATTCTACTAGATTTCAGGGAGCCGGCTCATCGCACATTACGACTAACCAAAGTACCTCGATTTTAGCTGGTCTAAAAGAAGCCGGTCATGAAGTATCTTTTGCCCCTGGATATTCTCTTTCTGGAAAAGATGATTCTAAATTGGTGGAAGAAGCTGTAAAGACCGCAAAACTAGCTGATAACACCCTTGTCGTAATCGGACTGCCAGAAAGTGCCGAAGCAGAAGGTACTGATCGAACGACGATTGATTTACCTGCCAATCAAGTTGCGTTGTTGCACGCGGTTGCGGAAGCTAATCAGAATGTAGTTGTTCTTCTGCTCTCCGGATCGGTTGTTTCAACTAAATGGGCCGCTGATGCCAAAGCAGTTTTGAATTTGTTTTTAGGCGGTGAATCGGTTGGCAAAGCTGCTTGCCGGCTTTTATTTGGTGAAGTTTCTCCTTCTGGGAAATTGGCCGAAACCTATCCGTTGGATTATAAAGATGTCCCGTCTAGTGCCTTGTTTGGTAAGAATCCTTTATCAGTTCCTTATGCCGAAAGTCTTTATGTTGGTTACCGCTATTATGACAAAGCGGGCAAAGACGTTGCCTATCCATTTGGATTTGGGCTTAGTTATACAACGTTTACTCTGGAGAATATCCATTTAAATCAAGATACTTTTTCACCAGAAAATCTACCAGCTAAAGTTACTGTGACCGTTAAAAATACTGGTAAAGTCCGTGGTGCCCAAGTGGTTCAAGCTTATGTTGGCGAGGACAACCAGGCACAACTGGCTCCCCAGAAAATTTTAGCGGGATTTCAAAAAGTTTGGTTAGATCCTAGCCAAGAAAAAACTGTTACTCTTTTATTGCCAGCTCGAGCTTTTTGCCGTTGGGATGAAAAAAATCAGCAGTTTACTCTCGCCGGTGGCGCCTGGCATGTGTTTGTTGGTACCAGCAGCCGAGAAATTGTTAGTTCCTTACCTATTAATGTTGATGCGCCTGCTTTTGTGGTGCCAGCACCTGCTTGGTATCAAAAGCCAACTGGTTTACCAAATGTGGCGGACTTTACAAAACTTAGCGGCTTAACTCCGGTTAAAGAGACCGAACCTCAACCAGGTGAATTTACTCGGTTAAGTATTCCCCGCGACTTGGCAAAGCATTCATTTGTTGCGCGTAAGGTTGCTGCTACCGTCATTGCTAGTATGCAAAAAAATGACGGGAATGATCCTAAGTCAACGGAAGGGCAATTCATTGCGACGCTGGTTTGGGATACCCCTTTAATTAGACTGGCTCAACAAAGTGGTGGCAGTTTAAAGCTTTGGATGGTCGATTTGTTGGTATGGCTGGCTAACCATTAAAAGAGGGAATGAATAATGGCTGAAAAAAACGTAAAAGTAGCAAACCAAACCGGCGGCAAAGAACGAGTCAGTTTTTGGACATATTTTACCGGCCAAGGCATGGCGATGAGTTTTCTTACCGGGATGCTGACAACTTACCTGTTGATGAATGGAATTCAGCTGGCTCAAGTGGCTTTCGCAATGGTCGCGGTTAAACTGTGGGATGCTTTTTCCGACACATTTTTTGGAATCATTTTTGATAAGGTTCGATTCAAATCAGGCAGATCACTACCATGGTTAAGAATTGCGATGATAATTGTGCCGCTTATGACCATCATTGTCTTTAACATTCCGACAGGACTAGATTCAGGACAAAAGCTGCTTTGGTTTACAATTTCTTATATTCTTTGGGACTTTTGTTACACAATTTCTGACGTACCTATTTATAACTTGGTTACTTTGATGACAACTAGTACCGATGAACGGAATACCATTTTATCAATTGCGCGAATGGCGGCTTTGGTTGGGACTTTCATTTCCTCAATGATTGCCACGTATATGGTTTCTGAAAAAGGTGGCTTCACCTTCGGGATGACAGCGATTGTGCTTAGTGCAATCATGTTTTTGTTGATGTTGCCAGTTTCTTTTTTTGCTAAAGAACGGGTTCATCAAATTAAAGAGAACCAGCGTTACACTTTGAAACAGATGTGGGAATATGTTAAAGCCAATAAGTATCTGCAGCGATATTATCTTTACTATATTATTAGTGGCATTACTTGGACCTCTAGTGCTGTGGACATGTTTGTTTCCTATTATTTCTTTGGCAGTGCCTTGATTTCTGCGGTAACTATGGTGGCGATGGCCATTCCAATGGCTTTACTTGCGCCATTTATGGGCATAATTTTAAAACATATCGACAAATTCAGGCTATTCTTCATTAGTGCGGCTGTCCTATCTGTTGCCACGTTGCTTGTGTACCTGGGTGGTACGAAAAGCTTACCTTTATATCTTGGCTTAATTGCGCTAAGGTCAATTCCTCAATGAGTTGTTTTAACTTTGAACCTCACCTTTACTCCAGATGTAGTTGAATACGCCAAATTTACTTCGGGGATTGATGCTCGAGGAATTGCTTTTGCGATTCAGTCATTTTCAGGCAAATTGATTTCACTTGCCCAACCACTGGGTCTGTTTGTTTTAGGCTTGTTTGCCTGGGCACCAATTCAGGCAACTAGTTTTGCCGATTTACAGAGATTAGCAATCCAGCAATCTCCAGAAGCGTTGAATGGTTTGTGGATCGTTGCCGAATTACTTCCTGCTTTAGGCGCAGCCGTCGCATTGATTCCGCTTTTGTTCTATCACTTAAATGATCACGACGTTCAGCTGATGGCTGAAGCTAACGCTGGTAAAATGAGCCACGAAGAAGTGGTTGGGCAACTTTCACGCAAGTACTAAGGGATGATCATAATGACGCTGGTTAACATTCATCGTAAAAAAGCTCCGGCTTGGTTTGAGTCTGCCGATTTTGGAATTTTTATTCACTGGGGACTGTACAGTGTGCCGGCCTTTGCCCCAGCTCCGCTTAAAAGTAAACATCCAACTCAGTTTCAACATTGGCAAACTCAACCATACGCTGAATGGTACTGTAACAGCATGATGTTTCCCGATGGTCCGACTGGTCGGTATCATCAAGAACATTATGGCGCTAAACCTTATAGTGATTTTGCGAAGGATTTTCAAAAAACTGCTTCGCAAGTTGACGTGAATGCCTGGGCTGATGCTTTTAAAGCAGCTCACGCTAAGTATGTTGTTGTGGTAACTAAACACCACGATGGCTTTGTGATGTATGACACTCAGGTGAAAAATCGTCGCAAGCCAGGTTATAATCTGAAATTTGATTTTGTCGGTCAACTTGCCAAAGCAGTTCGGGCCCGCGGAATGCGCTTTGGTGTTTATTACTCCAGTCTTTTGGATTGGACATTTAAACACCAACGGATTCAAAACGCTGCGACGTTTTTGTTAAACAGTGACCATTCTCAAGAGTACCGGGATTATGTTTGGGGGCAGTGGCACGAATTAATCGAACGCTACCACCCGGATATTTTATGGAGTGACATTGGTTACCCCCAAGATGAACGCCTGCCCCAGCTTTTTGCTGATTATTACAAAGCAGTTCCTGAAGGGATGGTAAATGATCGCTGGGGTGATTATCCGGGTTGGATGAGACACCAAGCTTTGTTTCCGTTGTTTAACCTTGGCGCAGATTATGTAACCTGGAAACAACGACGTCATCCAAAGATTGGGCCAGCGCAATATTATGATTACCGGACTTTGGAATATCAAACCACCTGGACCGGTGCTACGGATTATTATGAAATCACTCGGGGGATGGATTATTCTTTTGGATATAACCAAGCTGCCCAACCGGAGAATTTTGTCACCGCTCAACAGGTTCGCAATATGGTGGATGCGGCGCGGCCAAAACGGGGCCGACTTCTCTTAAACGTTGGCCCAAAGGCGGATGGAAGTTTGCCTGATCCCCAAATGAAAGTTTTAAGAGACTTGTCAAAGAAGCCGCTTTAAAAGTAATTGTTGAAATCACAGCTTATTAATCTTATAGAGTAAAAAATAATCAGTCTTAACCTGAAAGATCTTTCAGGTTAAGGCTGATTTATTGCCATTTTTTTAAAGCTATTTTTGTTAATTGCTTTTCTTATCGACCATAAAGCCTTTCAATATATCATGAAACAATTGATCATATAAGTGATCTCTTTGAACCATAAGTTGGTTAAGGTATTCCAACATTGCGTTAAGAGCTTCTTCTGGGCTTTCATTCTCTTTTGAATTTCTTATCTTTACCAGTTCGTCAACTTTTTGTTTATATTCTTTAGATAGATTAGGCAAACTTTCTTCTCTTAAAGCCTTGTACTTTTTCTCAAATTCATCTGATGTCAAAATGATATCTCCTTTGGTTTTTGAGTCTAGTATATCAAATCGAAATGCTTTGGCGATTTTTTCTTTGTGAAGGCGTAAAAACTATGTTAGCTATGACCTTCATGAAAGTGTACAGCTAATGCTTCCTGGTTTTTATTGGTTGGTTTTTCGTTAATGGCAGCTATTAGGGTTGTAATCAGTCTATCGGCGATTTTCTCGGTTGGCTGAATAATGGTTGGCAGCTCTGGGGCAACCTTACGAATCAGCTGGCTGCCATCATATCCAGTGATGAAGAAGTTTTTGTAAGGTCTTTTGCCAGCTTTTTTGATAATTTGGGCGATTTTCAAAGCAATTACGTCGTTGCTGGCAATCACAGCATCAAATTTTCCCGGGAAATAATCTTCAGCCGACTTAGTCTTCAAATCCATTGGCACATAGCTAATGTTCGCAGTATTTAACACATCAACTGCTGCTTGCACTCGCATAAGAGTGGGTGATTTAGAAACATCTTCATCAATTAAAACGGCAACATTTTTAGCGTGATGGGCAACCATATATTGGGCGGCTAATTTGCCACCTTGATAGTTATTCGAAGAAACAACCGGAATATTATCAGATAAATGGCGATCAAAAGAAACGATTGGCGCGGAGATTTCTTGATATTCCTTTATTCCAAGATTATGGGAACTGGAAATGATTCCTTCGACTTGATTTGCCATCAACATTGCTAAGTAGTCGTGTTCAATCTGTTCGTTTTCAGCTGAAGAAGCAATAATTGCTTTATAACCCTTTTGAAATAATTTTCGTTCCAAGGTATTTGCCAGTTCGGCGAAGAACGGGTTAGTAAGGTTTGGGAAAATCATGCCAACAAAACGCGAAGGTTTGCCTTTAATTGCTTGGGCTAAAGCGTTTGGCTGGTAATTCAGCTCCTTCATGGCCTGGTGAACTTTAGTTTTAGTTTGTTCGCTTAAATAACCCCGGTTATTGATAACTCGCGAAACGGTGGTGACTGAAACGCCGGCTAATTTAGCTACGTCTTGAAGTTTTGCGACCATTTGGCCCTCCTTATTTCAAACTATTGTTGAGACTGCCTTCTATTATAATTAAAAATATCAGCGAAAAACCTGACCGCTGATATTTTTGGGTTATTTAAAGTGATGTTTGGTCCGCTTCAGTCTGTTGCATAATGGTTTGACCATTGGCGGTAACCGTAAAAGTTTTTTCGGCCGCATTAGCATTTAACACTGCGGTATTTTTGCCATCTTTATCTTTGCGAGTAATTTGAATCTGATTTTCACTTGGGGTTTCAATTGAAATGGATCCTTCCAATTCAAATGCGCCAAAATTATTTCGCCAACTTAATAATTTTAATAAATTA
>DIDF01000023.1 GCA_002418005.1 Lactobacillaceae bacterium UBA5807 | reverse complement strand
ACACTAATTTAAAAGCCACCGTGCAGGTGGCTAAACGCAATGAGCTTCATAAATTTGAAGTATTACCGCAACGCTGGATTATTGAACGATCTTTCAGTTGGTTAGATAAATGTCGCCGTCTCTGGAAAAATTGTGAACGTCAACTTAACACTAGTCGTCAAATGGTCATTTTAGCTTTTTTAGTATTGCTGCTCAAGAGATTTTAAACAGGTTCTTAACCTATCAAGAAATTTCTAAAATTATGACTGATGAATTAGGAAAAAAAATTACTTATAGCAAGCCAAGTCTGCTTAAATTTCGAAAAGTGATGTTAAAGCGGGGGATCAAAAAAGACTATGTTAACGTCATGGTAATGTTGTACCTAATCACTCAACTGGGAAATGCTAAGAAAGTTACCAACACTGTCAAAGAAGTGCTTGGCAGACCTGCCACCAGCTTCGCCCAATATGTAAAAGATTATCGAGATATATTTATAGGGAAATCTAAGTGAACTGAAATTAATGACAAACTCTAAGAAGGCATTCCAGTGGATTATCTATTACTGCTCCGCGGAGTCAACGTTGGTGGCAAACATCGTATGCCAATGGCACTCCTGCGAGATCAATTAATTCAAACTGGATTAAAGAAACCGGCTAGTTATATTAATAGTGGCAACTTGTTTTTTACCAGTGATAAATCTCGTAAAGAAATTTGGGATTCTTTGAATCAGCTGTTTCAAAGCCACTATGAGTTTCCAGTTACATTTCAAATAATTGATGCGCTAAACCTTACGGAAATAATGGCCCAATCTCCAACTTGGTGGGGACAAGACTCAGAATGGCGCCACAACACCCTTTTTAAATTGGCTGGAAACCTGAGTTTGACCAATTGATTGCCACAAAAGCGACCTCCGAATATGACCGAGTTTTTATCACTGACAGGGCAATATTTTGGAGCTCGCCTAAACAAGTCAATTATTCTAAAGCGTTTTATAGCAAAATGCTGCCGATGCCATTTTATCCGTATATTTCAATTAGAAACCGGAATACAACTTTAAAACTTGAAGAAATGATGTTGGCTAGGCAAGAACGATAGGATTCTTGAATTATGGTTTCTAGACTCTAAAATTTGTCAATGTTTTCCATTGCAATCACGACTTATTTCGATTATTTTTATAGACAATGAAAAACAATTTGTCGTCAATTTCAAGGAGGAAAACAATGGCCACAAACGAAGCTTTACTGATTATTGATTATACGAATGATTTTGTTGCAACTAAGGGGGCTCTAACTTCCGGCGAGCCGGCCCAAAAACTTGAACCCACCATTGTAAATTTAGCCGATCAATTCATGAAAGATGGCAAATGGGTCATTTTACCAACTGATGTCCATACCCCAAACGATCCCTACCATCCAGAAACTAAGTTGTTCCCACCTCACAATGTTCGTGGAACTTGGGGCCGAGAATACTATGGCGGCTTAAAAGACTGGTTTGATAAAAACAAAGACCAGGACAAAGTTTATATGTACGATAAAACCCGATATTCAGCTTTTGCCGGTACTGACCTTGATATCCGCATGCGTGAACGAAAAGTTGATACCCTGCACTTAGTCGGCGTCTGCACCGATATTTGTGTTCTGCACACTGCCGTTGATGCTTACAATCTTGGCTACAACATTGTCATTCATAAAGATGGGGTTGCCACCTTTACTGAAGAAGGCCAACACTGGGCTTTAAATCACTTTAAAACTTGTCTTGGAGCCAAAATAGTTTAAAAATATCCACAAAAAAATCACGATCAAATCGATCGTGATTTTTACTTACCTACTCCATAGAACTAAAACGAGAATGCTTGATGCTTTGAGCCATGAACCATCAAACTAAAAGCTAAAACTACAAGTCAATTTGCTTAGAAATAACAATTTGACCTTGATCATCGGTTGTAAACACAACTTTGTCGCCGGACTGCAAGTCACCTTCAACCCGTAATTCGGCCGGCATAACAACCTTACCACTGCTAGATACTACGTTTACTTTACGTACCAATAGAATGACCCCCTAACAATGTATTGTTTAAGCCAAAAATATTATGTTGTACAAGAGGGATTATAACAAAGCTTCTCCAAGAATTCTATACAAAATTTAATTTAACTTATAAAAAGTAAAAAAATAGTCCGGCTTTTAATAACTTTAAAAACCAGGCTACTTTTCGTTTTTTAAAGTCTAAATTTATACGAATAAAGATAAAGCGGATTGGTATTCTTTCCAGGTTTTAAAGATTCAATTACCTTTTTACCATGGAGATTAGTTGCCCGAAAAGTCCATAAACCATTGTTTTTTCCTGCTTTTATCCGCCAATACCCATTGCTTAGTTTATATAAACGAATTCCGTATTTATTTGAAGCGGCCTTCTTAGTTGAATAATTCTGCCAACCTGAACCAGCATCTTCTGATAAAGCTGTGGCGTTAATCTTGTAGACAAAAGAATACTTAGCGGATTTAGATTTCCAAGTTCCCCGAAGAGAAGTTGGAATCCTGGTATAGGCTTTGCTTGCCTGCGCATTATTATTTCCAACAAAGGTCAAAGGAAACGCCAAAACTACTCCAGCGATCGCTATAATTAATTTCTTTTGAATTTTCATCTTTTTATACCCCGTTAAAAATCACTTTTCAGAACTAAAATCTTGAGCTAATTTGGCAAAATCAATGGTTCCCAAACCAGTTGCCTGATTATACAACTTACCTGGTTGGCCAGTATAGAAAAGATTAGTGTTATTATCGGCATCATCCAAGACGGTAAATGGTGAATCAGACTGAACAGCAAATTTATAAATCTGCGGATTCCAAAAACCAATCAGATCAGCTTGGCCGCTGTTCATCACCGCGTTGGCCGCAGCCATCTGCGGCGCAACGTAACTAGTGCCGCCGCCAATTTCCCATTTGCCGCCGGATTTTTGGGTTAGATAAGTTGCGTAACCGGTTCTCATATCCGCATCTCCTGAAACATCAGGAATGTTTCGCCCCGGCTTGGATCCAGTCAAAATCTGTGGATTATTATTTAAAATCATGTTAATACCAACGTATTTTAAGAGAGAAACTCCTCGATAAGTTCCAACCCCAGAAACTCCTTCTTGGTATGGCGGCAATGGATTAATGCTTGAGAATCCCCCGCCGCTGCCATTAAAGTAACTGTCTTTAATTTGTTTAGCGCTTAGCGAATAGGTATCGCCCCAGGCCCTCTCTTTTGGCACAGTAATTACCTTGTCATTAATTATTTCCTGGTAGGGAAGCGTTGTTCCGCCGACACTAACCAGGTATGGTGAGGTTGGAAAAGCGTGGTTTTCCATATTCGACGGTTCCTCATAAGGACCATGATCACCGCTGGCAGTAAAAACGGTAATTCCCTCAGCCGCTGCCTGCTCCAACATAATGTTGAATGCATTATTATATTGTTTTAGAGACTCACTGCTGCCTGCGGACCATTCATCCGAAATTTCGATTCCCGGGAAAAAACTCGAAGTAATTTGTTTATCGCGATCATTGGCTACCGCCTGCATAAACGACGTGTAAAAAGATGAAGGCTGTGAAGTGTTACCGTCAGTAGAATCACCAATATATATATCAACTTTAGCTCCTGGGGCAACTGAAGTAGTCTGTTCAGCATCCAAAGTAATTTCTAGGCGAGCACCAGTCAGGCCGCTGCCAGCTTTTTTTAGAGTACTTTGGCTATCAATGGTAAAAGTTTTGGAAACATTACTTAAACTGTCATCAATACAAACTTGGTGCCAATAAGTTGGTAAGTCATTTTCATCAAAATCACTGCCGCTGATAATGCCAATTCGCTGGCCAGAGCCATTAAGGTTCTTATCATATAACGGAGTTAAATCATAATGATCAGCAAACTTTAAGGGACCATACTTTTGTGAAAAGGTTTTCGTCCCTAAAGTAGTGTTTGGTGTTTTAATCCCTTCTTCTAAAGGAACATCTCCCAAAAATTCCTGTGAATTAGAGCTTTTCTTGGGAGATTTTGAAGATTTAGTTTTACTGCTGTCAGATTGACCATATAATCCAATCACCGCTACCACCTGGTTTGAAAGCTGGGCTGGCAATTTGTATGCCGTATATCCTCTAAACCCCTTATTGACATATTTAGCGTTAAACGCCTTAACTAAATTTGCCTGTGAGCCACTAACTTTAATGGCTAAATTGCCCGCGTAAACACTGGTAGTTAGATGAAATTTATTCAAATAATTTTCAAAACTCGTGATAAAGTTATCCGGTTGACCAAACTGCGTCTGAAAATCAATCGATGATAAATACTTATGAAAATTAGTTGAAGCCGGATCCACTGTTTCGTACACGAAGTTAGTGAGCCCAGTTTGGTTTGTTGGTTTCAAAGAAACATTGATAATTCTGTTCCCTGCGGCCAAAGCAACATTGTCCCCCAACAATGTGCCAGCTGCCATGGCGATGAATAAACTTGCGGCCATCACCGCAAATGATTTTTTCATATTAATCCCCCTATTTTCGCGGATTTTATAAGAATATCGTACACCGAGAAGTGGGAGTGTGCCAGTATGCGGGCCTAAAAATCAAAAGGATTATTGCAAAAGCCAATTTTGCAATAATCCTAATTTTTCCGCAAATAAATTAGTTAGCGAGTTTAATATTTGAATGATCTCGAACATGCATCGCATTCTCGAAGTTATCGGTAAAGATTCCAGCCACGTGGTCGGCAAACAATTTTTTCATTTGTGACACATCATCAACCGTCCAAATTCTTTCAGTTAGCGAAGGAACATTTTCAAACGTGTTTAAATGAAGACCTTTAAGATGTTCTTTTTTCAAAAATGCCAGGGGCTGTTTAACCTTATGGTCTACTAAATAACAGTAGTTTTGCTTCGGATCAATTGAATAGGCATTTTCCAAAGTGGATAAATCAAAGGAGGAAAAGATCACTGGATTTTTTAAATGGGCTGCGTGAACCATGCTTAAAACCAACGATTCAATTCCTGGATAATGAATTTGGTTAGTTTTAAATTCAAGGTTCAATTGAACATCGTGATCAGCAACTAACTTCAAGAACTTCGCCAAAAGGGGAATGGTTTCACCGTTTTCGAGATGAAATTGTTTTAACTGCTGGTATGTGTAATCGTGAATATATCCTTTACCATCAGTAGTTCGATCAATTTTTTCATCATGCATAATTACTGGAACTGAATCTTTAGTTAAATGAACATCAAACTCAATTCCTTCAACTCCATGTTCAAGCGAATATTCAAAACCGGCAAGTGAGTTTTCCGGCAACTTGGTCGGAATCCCTCGGTGACCAAAAACAACTGTTTTCATAAGTCGACTTCCTCCTAATTATAGTGGTTGGCTTTGTTATTATTGGCAATATAAGTATTCATACTATCTTCAGCTGTCGTCAAGGACTTTTTAATGTTAGCTCCGGTATATATCTGCTGCATTGCGGTTTGCGTCAGGTTTCTTTCTTGGACAATTCCTTCCATAAAGATACCTGAATTGGCAGTATTGGCTTTGGTTCTTGACAATTGTTCACTTGGAACCATTGCCTCCGGGTCAGCTGCATAAAGCTTCTTTAAAATTGGCTCTTGCTGAGAATTCTTATTTAAAGCCAAATATCCGGTAGCCTTTTGCCAGGCAGCTTGATTTTTAGCGGTCATTAAGAACTTAATGAACTCAAAAGCCCCATTTTGAACTGACTTGGGTTTGTCATTAGAAATCCAAAGTGATGCGCCGCCAATCGAAACTCCGTTGGCCTTTTGGCCATCAGCATGAGGATAATAACAAATCCCTAATTTATCTTTGGTTCCAGCCAGCAGCTGACCTAAATCAGCTGAAGACTGAAGAAACATGCCTAACTTACCAGATAAGAACGAGGCAATTTCGTTAGCTTCAGCGGTTGTCCCTGAACCAAAGTTAATAATGTCATTTTTCTTAACGTTGGCTTGAATCCAACTCATGGCTTTTTGAGCACCTGGAGTAGTGAAGTCAACTTTGGTTGGGATTCCAGCACGGCCATTTTGGTTATTTGCCATGTGTTCATTACTGTTAGCCATGAATTGTTCAAACAACCACCCATACTCTTCAACAGTTAAGCCTTTAACTTTCCCGTTGGACTTTTGAGTAATTTGGTTGGCAACATTGGTAATCTCACTATAGCTGGGATTTATGGATGGAGCTTTGATCCCTAATTTTTTCAACAAAGTGGCATTGTAATACAAAACTGGCTGTGAAGTATTGAATGGCATTGAAATTTGCTGACCATTTTGAGAATAGAATGAAGTTGCTACCGGTTGAATCTGATTCAGATTGTAATGCTCTTTGTTAATGAAATATTGAACCGGTGTTGCAATTTTAGCATGATAAATTTCACTAGTCGAAACATCCATCGACTGAAACAAAGCTGGTGAAGTTGAGGTTCCATGAGTTTGAAGAATCTTTTGCACCGCTTCGTTATAACCACCTTCAAACTCAGGAACAATTTCGTATTTTCCCTGACTTTGGTTGAATTCCTTGGCAAAGGTGTCCAACTGTTGGCCAGCTGGCCCTGTCATTTCGTGCCAAAAAACAATCTTCTGTTTGGAAGCTGCTTGGGACTTGGCACAGCCACTTACCACTAAGATCAATAATAATAAACAACTCAGAATCCCAATTATTTTCCGTCTTTTCATTTAGATACCCCTTATTTTACTGAGCCTTCATTTAATCAGGCTTTGAAATAATGTTGACCGATAAATAAGACGATTAATGTTGGCAAAACAACGATCGCCGCACTAGCCTGAATCATTCCCCAATTATTGAAAGTTTCTTGTGACTGGAGTTGACGCAAACCATCCTGGACTGGTCGAAAGTTATCTGAAAAAGTCGTCAACATTGGCCAAAGGTATTGATTCCAACTAGATAAGAAGCTGTATGCTCCAAGGGTAACCATACTGATTTTGGCATATGGCAAAGTCACCTTGTAATAAAACTGCCAATGATTCAACCCTTCAATATCAGAAGCTTCTTTAAGTTCTTTGGGCATTTGCATAAAGGACTGGCGAAGCATAAACGTTCCAAAGGCAGTCGTCATGAATGGGACAATCATTACTGCAAAGTGATCAAGTAGCCCCATATCTCTAACTGTCATGAAGTTTGGAATGACTTCTGCTTCAAATGGCAGCATCATGGTTGCCAGAAATACATAAAATAAAAACTTTCGGTATTTAAATCTAAGAAAAACAAATGCGTAAGCGGACATTGAACAAAAGAGCAGTTGAGCAATCATAGTAAATAAGGAAATTACTAAACTGTTAAATAAATAACGCAGAATTGGGGTTGTCGTAACCGCCGCTACGTAATTATCAAAAGAAAGTTTGCCCCAAAGTGCACCCTTCGAAATTGCGGCTGTGGGCAAAAAGCTCGTCCAAAAGCCGAGTAGAAATGGGCTAACAACAATAAACATTAATATGATCAGTAATAAATATTTGCCAACCTTTTTTAGCCTTCTGGAGCCAGCACTTACTGGTGCTACTCTGTCATTGGTCATTTGCATTAGTAATTCACTCGCTTTCCCAAAAGTTTGAATTGAATCAACGTAAAGATTGCAATGATTACCGTAAGAATGATTGATTCGGTGCTAGCTTGAGCAAAATTACCATTTAAGAAGGCATCTTGATAAATTCGGTAAACCAAAAGATTAGTGGCATTATTTGGACCGCCAGCTGTCATCATATCAATCAAACCAAAGCTCTTAAATGCTTCAATCAAAGTAACAATCAAAACAAAGAACATGGTTGGTGAAATCATTGGAATCGTGATTTTGAATAATTGAGTTGTTTTAGAAACTCCAGCAATGTCAGCTGCTTCGTACAAACTGGTAGGAACAGCCTGTAAAGCACCAAACAAAATTAAGAAAGTGAAACCAAGGTTCATCCAAACCGTTGAAATAATGATGGCAATCATCGCAAAAGTCGGGTCAGTTAACCAGTTAATTACTGGCAGGTGAAGGGCTGTAGATAACTGACTTAATACTCCAACCGATGGGTTAAAAACAAACAGCCAGAATATTGCTGCGACGGAAACGGATACTCCCATTGTTGAAGAAAACAAAGTTCTAAAAATTTTAATTCCTTTAAGCTGCTGATTTGCTGCAACGGCTAACAATAATCCAATAATGACCGTTAAAGCTGAAACGGCTAAAACGTAAATGAGCGTTGCCCCAAGGCTTGAAAGGTAAGCAGGATTTTTCAACAATGATAAGTAATTACTGAATCCAACAAATGTGGTAGCTTTACCAACGTTATTTGTCAAAAACATGCTCAAATAAAAAGTCTTTAGCATTGGGTAGAAAACGAAAATTCCCAATAATAACAATGATGGTCCCAAAAATAAAGCGACATACCAACCATCTTTGCTTTTGGAAGCAGTGGTTGAATTTGCTTTAAGTTTGAGGTTACTGCTTTCGTTTGCGGCTTTATTCTGCAGTGATTGTTGCATTTAAATTAGCCTCCCTTTCATTAAAAAGGACTTCACCGGTTTTACTATCAAATACATAAAACTGCTTAGCACCTGTTATCTTAATTAGGTTATCTTCAGCAATATCAACTTGATTATTCAAAACTAATCGAACAATTTGGCCACCATCAAGTATCTCGGCGGTGGCAACTGTCTTATCCCCAAGATAAGAAACTTCTCGCGTTCTGGCATTTGAACCTTTTTGCGTGACTTCAACATTAAACTCGTTTGGACGAATTCCAATAGTGTATTGACCATCATCAAATTGTCTCCTTACAGGAAGTGAGAAGCTGTTATTAATTTTAAATTCTCTATTTGAAAAGTTAGCTGATAACAAATTAATTTGCGGCGTACCAAAGAACTGGGCCACAAATTCATTCTTAGGATTCTTGTAAATATTAATTGGCGTGTCAAGCTGTTGAACTTTGTGATCATGTAAGACCATTACCCGATCGGCCATGGTCATGGCTTCAACTTGATCATGAGTAACGTAAATAACTGTGAGCCCCAATTTTTTCTGGAGATCTCTTAATTCAAGTCTCATCCGTGCTCTCAGTTGAGCGTCCAAGTTTGAAAGAGGTTCATCCATCAAACAAACTTTGGCATCACTAGCAATAGCTCGAGCTAAAGCAACCCGTTGACGCTGGCCCCCGGAAAGAGCTCTAGGTTTACGTTTAGCAAACTTGGTTAAATTAACCATATCTAGGGCATGATCAACTCTATCTTTAACCTCTTTCTCACTCATTTTGCGGGCTTTTAAGCCAAAGGCAACATTGTCGTAGACATTCATAAATGGAAAAAGTGCATAGCTTTGAAAAACCATGGAAAGTTTACGATCTTTAGGTGGAAGATCATTGGCTTGAGTACCGTTTATAAAAAGTTTTCCAGAAGAAATTGAAATCAATCCAGCAATCATTCTGAGCAGAGTACTTTTCCCACACCCAGAAGGCCCAACAATGACGAAAAACTCCCCATCATTAACTGACATGTTAACGTGAGAAAGAACAGGTTGGTCTCCATCGTCATATACCTTGGTGATATCTTGCAATTCAATTGCCATTGGCAAATCACTACTCCTTTTTTGGTAGATAATTTAGTTAAACGGTCATAATTAACCTCTTAACGTTTTTAGTGTACGGGTTGTACATTTCGTTTCTGTAAATTTGGGGTAAAGGTTGGGTAAAAGAAGTGCGGAGCGAACCGCTTAGCTCTTGAGGATTAATTAAGAATATCGATAAACCCGATTTTGGTTTATTGATATTCTTGGTTAACCACAAAGAGCTGGTTCGCGCAGCACGACAACTAAGTAATAACACCCATCAATAAAAAAAGGCCACCCCGTCTAACGAGGATTAATGTAGAATCTCTGAAAGCCAGATTTTGGCTTTTAGAGATTCTGGATTAATCACAAGAAGCTGGTCTTCAGCGCACGACAACTATGGAATACTGTTTATCATTTGGAAAAGTCTATATCTTACAAGGATTAATTAAGAATATCGATAAACCCGACTTTGGTTTATTGATATTCTTGGTTAACCACAGAGAGCTGGTTTGCGCAGCACGACAACTAGGTAATAACACCCTATCACTAGGAAAAGATCATTCCTGAATTAAGGTTACTTAAAGGGTAAATTTTCAAAATTGTCAATAGTTAATGCCATTTATTAAAATAAAGATTTTAGCTAATTCATTCAAATTAATCAAATGCAAAATAATCCACAACAAAAAAACGCCCACCTAAAAATGGTGAACGTAAAAATCAAAACCAGCCTATTTACTCTGAAGATACATATTTCTAATTTGCTTTTGCTGCTCAATGCTAACATTTAAACCTTTAACTAAATAATTTTCAACGGAACCATAATCTTTAAAGATTTCATCAAGGGCTGATTTCAGATAACTTCCATCAACTCCACCATCAACTTTTGCATGAGCAATCTCTTTTGGTGAAGCATTGATTCTTTTAAGCTGCTTAATTCGCTTCTGATTTCGTTTCCTTAGAAAATCGTTGGAGGCCAAATAATCATTCAAAATTGTATGGTAATCAACTCCTAAAGAATAAAGAATTATTGCCGAAATAAATCCGGTTCGATCTTTTCCAGAAGCACAGTGCCATAAAATAGATTGGTTACCTGAATTAACAAGCAAAGCCATAAATAAATCATGATAGGCTTTTCTGGATTGAACGCTGGTTACATAATTACGATAATGATAGCAGTTTCCTTCTGGAGTAATTTGAAAGTGAAATGATTTCAAAGTATCAACTGAATCCGAAACATAGCTAACTCCCGGAATTCCTACATCAGGGTTTTGGTTAACTTCTCCTGGAGTTCTTAAATCAAAATCAATTCCAACGTGAAATTTGTTAACCAAAGTTAACATATCTTTTTTAGTAACATTTGTTAATTGAGCGGAACGAATCAACCTGAAGGGTTTTATAACTAAACCATCCGTGGTTTCATAACCACCCAAATCTCGAGCATTCAAAACCCCATGTAACTTAATTAACTTAGGCTTTTGAGAAACTAAAACAGCCTTGTGAGTAACTTTGTTATGAGATACTGGCTGGGGAGCTGTATTCAGCTGAGAATATGTACCTTCATCGGCTGAAGAAATAAAATTGTTTTTATTCTTCATGCTGACATCCCCTTTCACGTGACATCTCTGTGTCGCAACACTATGCTATCACCTTTGGTAGGTATAATGCACGGATTTTGCAACTTAATTAAGTGATTTACAAAAGTTTTACTTAGAAATGGTCAAAAGAAATTTTCGAAAATAAAACGAGTCGCAATTTAACATTGCGGCTCGCTATGATTCTAAAAATACTTTTTAGTTGCTTGATGATGAAGACATGTATTGGTTAAATACGTTTTGAAGGTCTTTATCGTTAACATGAACGTCACCATTCTTAAGAACCTTGCTGATAACTGTCTTAACAGTTGCTGGATCCTGAAGTTTAGCCTGAACAATTTCGTTCTTGAGTTCAGATTCATGTTGCTTGTAATTACCCTTTGAAGGATGGTTTACCATTTGGATAACTTGATATCCACTGGCAGTCTTGACAGGGGTCTTAGTGTATTGGCCATTGCTTAAAGCAAATGCAGCCTTCTTAAATGCTGAATCAAGAGTGGTGTCGGTATTATCAAATGGAGCAATCCGGCCGCCCTTATTAGCAGTAGCACTATCAGTAGAATATTTCTTAGCTAAACTAGAGAAGCTCTTGCCTGACTTAAGCTGGCTGATAACTGTGTCAGCAGTTGATTTCTTTGGAACAAGAATTTGGTTAACAGTAACCTTTGGTTGGAAGGTCTTGAACTGTTGTTGCAGTTGAGCATCAGTGATATTGATGTTAGCTTTAACAGCAGCTTGGAGTAAAAGACGTGAACGCAATTGCTGTTTAACTTGCGAAACAGTCATCCCTTGTTGAGCAAGAGCTGCTTGGAATTGCGAACCGTATTGTTGCTTCAAAGCGTTCAATTGACTAGTTACTTCAGAACTCTTAACATCTTTGCCATATTGCTTTTCAAGCAACTTGTCTAGAGTCATTGTTTGGAGAACTTGCTGACCACTTGAAGTACTCTTTAAACTGCTGTAATAAGCACTTTGAGTGATTTTTCCGGCATTAGTAGTAACAACGGCGCTGTTACCACATCCTGCAAGAGTCAGAGCTAGCAATAAACCACCAGCTGCAACTAAAACTTTTTTCATTCCTAAAAAACCTCGGTTTCTTTCTAAAATTAGTTTACAAGTAAAATCCTAACACACATTTGGCCATTTGCGGGCAACAACTTGATGCTTTAATCAAATTTAATCTTTCCCTTGCGCCTTAAATATTGACGAACAAAAAACTTTCGAACTTCTTCCAGTAAGAATAATGGAATTGGAATACAGAACAAGAGGGCCCACTCTTTGAGATTCAAAGGACCAGTGCTAAACACTCCCTGAAGAAAAGGAACGTACATCAGAACAGCAATTAAGACAATTTCCAAACAGATTCCCATCCAAATTCTTGGATTGGAGAACAATCCAATTTTAAATACCGAAGTAGTCTGAGTCCGACAATTCATAACTGCCGCAATCTGGCAGAACACAATTGCTGCCAAGGTCATTGTTGTCGCTTCTGCATAGACAACACCTGAATTTGCCAGGGCAACCTTTGGCCAACCATTTATCGCATTCACTGCAAAGTAGCAAAGAATTGAAATGATTGATGCTCCCAATCCATAAAGACCAAAGGCTTTGCTAATGATTGAACGGTTAAGCAAGTGAGAATTTTGCTTTCTCGGAGGCAAATCCATGATCCCAGGTTCACTCTTTTCAGTTCCAAGTGCCAAAGCCGGTAGCATGTCAGTACCCAAGTCAATGGTCAAAATTTGCATAACGGTAAGCGGCAGTGGAACCAAACCTCTAGTAACTAAGAAGACCACTGATGGAGCAGCTTCGGGAACATTACTATTCAGAATATAAAGCAAGAACTTCTGCAAATTACTGTAAACTGTTCGTCCCTCTTCAATCGCATTGACAATTGAAGCAAAATTATCGTCAGTCAAAATCATGTTTGCCGCATCTTTTGCTACATCAGTCCCAGTAACACCCATTGCAATTCCAATATCAGCTCGTTTTAAGGCTGGGGCATCGTTAACTCCATCACCGGTCGAAGCAACAATTTCGCCATTCTTTTGGCACATGGAAACAATCCGAAATTTGTGTTCGGGAGCAACTCGAGCAAAAATCACTTCACCTTTAACAACTTTTTGCAGTTGTTCATCTGACATCTTATCCAACTCATCGCCGGACACAACCTGAGCCTTATCCGAAGTGATTCCGATTTGAGTGGCAATACTTTTTGCCGTAACTGGACTATCGCCGGTAACCATAATAATTCTAATATTGGCTCGGTGACATCGTTTAACTGCATCAAAAACCTCTTTTCTTGGGGGATCTGACATCATTACTAAGCCCACAAAAGTCATGTGCTGCTCGGTATTTTTAATCGTAAGTTGAGAAACATCTGACTGATCGTCGACCATCCGATAGGAAAATGCCAAGGTTCGCAGTCCTTTTGCTGCATATTGCTGATTGATTGCCAAAATTTTCTGGCGGTCATCATCTGTCATCGGGCGGGACTTGCCACCCTCCAAAATTCGATCACAAACCTTTAATTCACTGGCCAAAGCCCCTTTGGTTAAGGCTAAAATACGGTGTTCAATATCCTTGGTAATGACTGTCATTAATTTACGATTTGAATCAAAAGGTAGTTCCTTTAAACGAGGATACTTTTTTGCTAAACGTGGTTTATCAATGCCTGCCTTCTGATACAAAATAACTAAAGCCGCTTCGGTTGGAGTACCTAAAATTTTAGGCTTACCGTTATTTTTATTCTGTTGGACTTCAGTATTGTTATCAATTGTAGCAATCTCTAACAGGCGCCAAAGTTCAGTTTCATTGACCAAATTGATATTTTTGCCATGCTCCGAAACTTGACCATTATTTACATAACCGGTGCCAGACACATCGTAATTGTGATTTGAAACCCAAACGTGATTAATAGTCATTTGGTTTTGAGTTAATGTCCCGGTTTTGTCCGAGCAAATAACTGTTGTTTCACCCAAAGTTTCAACACTATTTAGTTCTTTAACTAAGGCATGTCGTTTGGCCATTCGCTGAGTCCCTTGAGCAAGGGATAAAGTAACCGTTGGTAAAAGGCCTTCAGGAATAAAGGCCACAATCATTCCTAAAGCAAATATAAATGACTTTGCAATTGGATAATTCACAAAGAATACCGCTAAAAAGAAGAACAGAATTCCAATAATTAACGCAATAATCGTGATTTGGCGGGTTAAATGATTTAGTTCCCGTTCAAGCGGGAGTTCTTTTGTTTTCTGAGATTCGGTCAGCCTGGCAATTTGGCCAAACTCAGTATTCATTCCAGTTGCCACCACCATTGCTGTCGCTGAGCCGTTGGTCGAAATCGTTCCGGCAAAAATAATATTTTGCTGCTGATATTTGCCATCACCATGTTTATAATCGATATTTTTAGAAACTGGCACTGATTCACCAGTCAAAGAAGATTCATCAATTTCTAGACTTGAGCTAGACAACAATCTGGCATCGGCCGGCCCAGAATCGCCAGCCTGAATGGTAAACACATCTCCGGGCACCAGCTCTTTTGCCTCAATCTGCTTTTGTTTACCTTCACGAACCACTTTGACATATGAAGGCAACATTTTTCTCAAGGAATCAGTTGCTTTTTGAGCAGCATGCTGCTGCCAATAAGAAAAGCAGCCGTTAATCACGTTAACCGCCCAAATAGCGATTCCTAATTCAACCATCCCGGCAAACATTGCAACTACACCGCTGACCCATAAAAGAATTGCCATTAAGGAGGTGAAATTTTTCAAAAACGCAAGTAATTGTGATTGTCGTTTGAATTGATGAATTTCATTTTCACCATATTTTGAAAGTCGATTATTTGCCTGTGCTTGAGAAATTCCAGTTTGCAAATTGGTATCAAACTGGACGGCAAGTTCATTGGTTGATTCTTTAGCATAATCATCAATAGTAAGGTCTTTTTTGGTTTCCATAGGCACTCTTCCTTAGAAAAGTCTGTTTTGAGTTCAGTATTATTCCAATTTTATTAAGAAATCAACTAAAAAGGGATACAAAAAAAGCGTCGATAACCGACGCCTTCCAATTATCCACGAACCATTAATTCCATCAGGCCCTTTTGGGGGGCAACATTAATTCCTAATAATGATTCTTCGAGGATTTTTTGATACTCATCTAAAACATCATACTGCAAAGGAGTATGAGCTTTTAATTCAGCGATAACATCCTTTGGAGAATCAGCTTCGCTTAAATCAATAAATAAGCTTACTTTACTCACCACGTCGCGGTACAGATCCGTTAAGATTGCATTAGGCTTTCCAGCAACATCTGTCACAACTACTTGGCCATCATAAAAGGGCTGGTGGTTAAAGCTAACCATCTTTAGCACATCGAATAAATTATTCATTGATTCAGATCTCCTCAAAATATTTTCCTTGTACATATCATAGTAGAAAAATTCTAAAATGTATAGGGAATCCAGTGAATAACTGAATTACTATGCGCTTAAAGAAGCAACTTTTCGTCTTTCCAAGTATGTCTGAAATATTATAGAAACCAGTACAGGAACTAGAACTGCAATCACAATTTTAAAAATAATGTTGTCAATATTATTAATTGAACAAAAATCAATTAGAAATTTATGCATATACATAACACTCATCGTATGTTTACCGATTAAAACAAACGTTTGACCAATAACAAGCTTTGAAATTAAATAGGATATTCCAAAAATTGTAATCGAAAAAACTAACGGAAATACAACAACTGTGAAAGCACTCGGCAACGTTGACTGAATTAAATGCAATTTCAAGATATACTTAAAATTAAATAAATTGGCTGCTTGGCCCCAAATTAAGAGTGCAGCCACGGTGAGAAAGCCTAAGACCACATACTTATTTTTAACCATTTGATTAAAGTAATGAAATCCTAAATATCCAATTAACATGTAAAAAATCGTAATCAACGCAACGTCAGCATCCCAAGGAAGCATCTTATATCCTTCAAATGTCAAACTCACATGCTGATAACTAGTGCCCACAACTAATAATCCAAAAGCAATTCCCAGTTGAACTAATGGATTTTTGAAAACAGAAATAATAATCGCCACAACTATTAAACTAATGATGTAAACTTCCACGAACCAAAAAGTCGTGACATAATAATTAAGCGATTGACCACCAAAGAAGAACAGCCTTCTAAATCTGTCCATCACAAAGTTCATATCTTTTTGATGGATAAAAGTAAATAAAAAGATTAAAGAAATTCCGGCCAAAAAGTAGTCTTTTAACTGGGGGAAAATCCGCTTTTTTATAAATTTAGTCCATTTATCGGCGGAAACTGGCTTAATAAAAAAACCGCCAATAATGAAGAATAATGGCATATGCCACCAGTAAATGGTATTGTTCAATAAATCAGTGGTAGGCAAATGGCCAATGACAACGGCAATTATACCAATTGCTTTGGCAATATCGACCCATTGAACCCGCTTTTTCCCTGCTGGCTTTAAATAATTATCTGAATGATTCCAAAATTTCAAACCACGGTTTTCGTTAGATCTAACGAATTCCATAAACTAATCAATTCTCCCTTCATTCTTTATTCTCTCTAAATTAATAAATACATATTTTAATCGTACATATTCCGGCTTAACTCAACCTTAAAATTTTTTCAAGGAAAATTTTTGTTAAATTAAATGTTTTACTTGGTTGTCCTAAAGGGTTTGGAGGTCTTTTAAAGCGCATTCATTCGCGCCAAAAGTGCTATACTTGCGACGTATAAGAAAGAAGGAATAGTCATATGTTTTTTATTGATACTTCTAGAAATGGAAAACCAGTTTACGATCCAATTGTGAACCAATCATTAGATAACTATCTCGTAAATACTTTAAGATTACCTGGTCATGGATTAATTATGTATGTTAACCAACCAGCTGTTATCATCGGGGTTAACCAAAATGCCTATGCTGAAGTTGACATGCCTTTGATGAAACAAAAGAAAATTAAACTTGTTCGTCGGACCTCTGGTGGCGGCGCGGTTTATCACGATTATGGCAATATTATTTTTGAAAATATTGTTATTAATGACGATAAATACTTCGGTGACTTTCAACATTTTGCTCAACCAATTCTTGATGCTTTACACGATATGGGTGCTACAGATGCCCAGATGCGCGGCAGAAATGACTTGGTCATTGATGGCAAGAAATTCTCTGGCATGACAATGTTTAAAGTTGGCAATTCCTATGCTGCCGGCGGAACTTTAATGTACAACGTCGATATGGGAGTCGGCAGTGAAGTCCTTACCCCTGAAAAAGATAAGTTGGAATCTAAAGGGGTTAAATCCGTCAATAGTCGAGTTACTAATATCATGCAGTATCTCAGACCAGAATTTCAGAATTTAAACATTGAAGATTTCAAGAAGGAACTTTTGACCAGAATGTTCCATGCTAAATCTTTGGATGACATTAAAACTTATCACTTGAATGATAAAGACTGGTCAATCATTGATGATCGTCTCAAAGGTAAATATGATACCGATGAATGGAACTATGGTGAAAACCCTGGCTTTGATTACTACGTTTCCAAGCATTATGACATTGGTACTGTTAGTTTCAACTTCTCGTTGAGTGACCACAACACCATTAGTGAAATCAAGATTTACGGCGACTTTATTACTGGTGGTGACATTACTAAGATTGAAGCTGCTCTTAAAGGAGCTAAATTTGATAAAGATGATTTAGTTGCCGCTTTAAGTAAAGTTGATATTACTGCTAATTTAGGTCAAATTTCAGCCGATACATTGGCTGAATTACTCCTAACTAAAAAGGCCACAACCAAAGCAAATTAGTTTTATCCAAAACAAATCAAAATACCGTCAATCTATGAAGACTGACGGTATTTTTGTTTAAACTTAAATTTTTAATTGAATTCAGTCTTCATACAATGATCTTTGAAAATCTTCCGGGCTGATAATTTTAATCACTTTATCCGGCCCAATCGTCGAATTGTAGGTTGACTCAAGGTTATCTTCCTGGTATTTCAAATGGTGGTCATTTAGACTAAGTCTTATTTCAATAATTCCAAATTCAGTTTTTTCCGCAAATTCATTTTTTAACCAAACATTCAGTGAATCAGCCATTCCAATTATTGAATTAAACAAATAAATCAAAGGTTCGGTAGCCCCAACCAGTTGACTTCTCGGCCCAATAGCTGGTTTGATTCCGAACTGAAGCATACTCTGGCAATTCTCCATCGGGGTGACATGATAAAATATTCGTTTCATGATAAATGCCTCAAAAAGAAGCACAAAAACTAACTGTTGATCCACCCGATAATAATCTGTTTAATATCTTCTTGGTCATAGTCACCAATACTCATAATCTTTTTAGCCATATCAGCGACCTGTTTTTCTACTTCTTTCTTCCCTAAATTGACTCGGTTAACAATAACCGGAGCCATCTGATCATCATAGAGTGCCGATTCAAGACAAAGAGCGATTGCTTGAGTCTTCAGTTCTTCTTCGATATTTTGTGAAATTGTTTCTACTTGTTTCTGATTTAAATCAGAAAGCGTACCGGCTAACTCTTGTTGATTCTTAACAATATTAGTACGGGCAGTTTCAGCTAGCCCGTTAAGCTTTCTCAATAATTTTTGTTGATCTGGATCCATATGATTATCCCTCTTTGTCTAAAAATAATTTCAACTAAATTTTACCACTGGTTGTAAAATTACAAAAAAATAAACGTTTTAAAAAATGTTGCTTAAGGCCATGAAAATTATCAAAAAACCAATGAACGGATTCATATAATGATTAAGTTTAGCTTGATTCAAATGACTTAAAACATAAGGCATAACTGTGGCCCCAATTAACGCACCAATCATCAAACCGATTCCATCCGCCCAAGCAATTGTTCCGGTTAAATGGCATAAAACACCGACGATACTCATCCCCGAAAGGATAAAGCCAGAAGTAGCCACAACATTAGTAAAGTCAAGATCCATAAAAAGTAGGCCGCCCATAACTGCTCCGCCCCCACTAAGACCACCAATTCCACACATCAAACCACCTAAAACACCAAAAACTGCCGGAATTACTTTGCTGTTTTTACGTTTCTTACTCGGTTTTCTTTTACGAAAAGTTTTGTAAACTAATTGAACGCCAATCGCTAACAAAATAACGCCAACGATAATTGAATACATTCTTTCAGGAATAAAGTGGGCACTAATTGAGCCCACAATAACAGCCGGAATCGAAAAACCCAACATTCGCCAGCCAACTTTAAAGTTGATTTTGTGATTTCTATAATACGAATAAACGCCAACCATCAGTGGTAAAAGTGATGTTACAAGAGAAGTTGAGGCCGCAGTGGCCGCATCCAATCCAAAAATGGTAGTTAAAGCCCCAAGATAAAAGGCCCCGCCGCCGCCACCAAGAGTCATTATCAAACAGCCAATTAAAAATCCAATTGTAATTGTTAATCCGAGATCCATTTGTATTCCTTTCCAAATCCAATACTTTAATTTTACTCCAAAGAGACTAAATTTGAGCATCTTTATATATAGTTAAACGTTTAACTATATATAAGCAATGAGGCCCTTGACTTTTACCACGGTTTTAGCAATAATAAAAAATTGAATTTAATACGTGTGTCTGGGGTGCAGTGCTTAACGCACAGCTGAGAAATACCCATGGAACCTGATGTAGTTTGGACTACCGGAGGAAGACATAAATCTAAAATAAACTTTAGATTAAAAGATCTCTTTTCCTCGAAAAAGAGATCTTTTTTATCCCCTTTCACCGTAATTAAATATAGAGGAGATTATTATTATGGATTTTAACTTACTAAATACGTTACGTGAAAAGAATCTTATTGCTTTTAATATATCTAACTTTGTGACAGTCCAAGATGTTGCTAATGGTATTAATGCTTTGGGGTCTTCTCCAATCATGTCCCAAGATAAAGGTGAAGCCGAAGAAATGGTCAAAATTTCGGGGTCTGTCACGATCAACCTTGGTGCTTTTTATGATGAACAGCTTGAACAAACAAACTCTGTCGCTAAATTTGCTAACCAATATAATAAACCACTCGTTTTGGATCCTGTAGGTGTGGGGGCTGGATCTCGAAGAAAAAAAGTATGTAATGAACTTTTAGATAAATATCGTTTTGCGGTTATCCGGGGAAACGCCGGTGAAATTGCCACATTAGCTGATGCCGAATGGAATACCAAAGGTATTGACTCCGGACAAGGTTCAGGAAATATTGTTGAAATTGCTAAAAAACTGGCAAATAAAAGAAATTGTGTGGTCTGCGCTAGTGGCAAAGTAGATGTCATAACCGATGGCAACCAAGTAGTCAAAATTTTCAATGAATCAAACTTATTCAAACTGCATGTCGGTTCCGGAGATATGCTGTCCAGCACAATTGGCTGTTTTGTCGGTGTTACCGACGATTATTTTGAGGCCGCCCAAATCGCCACGGCAGTGTTTGACGTTGCCGGCGAAATTGCCGCTTCAAAAATGCCCGAAGAATTGGCTGGTTCATTTGGCCCAAAGCTTATTGATGAACTGCACTTAATAACTGCTGCAGACGTTAAACAATACGCAAAGTATGAACCACAGGAGGCAATCAAAAATGATTAATTCAACCGTTCAAGCCTTAACTATTGCAGGAACTGACAGTGGTGGCGGAGCCGGAGTTATGGCCGACATCAAAACAATGGAAGCCCGAAGAGTATTTTCAGCGGCTGTAATTGTAGCTGTGACCGCTCAAAATACAATCGGGGTTCAAGATTTTATGCCAATCCCAAGGAAGTTAATTGACGAGCAATTTGAATCCGTGGCTTTGGACTTAAAAATAAGAGCATGCAAAACTGGCATGCTTGCGGATACTCCAACCGTTAATGCGGTCGTTATAAATTTAAAGAAATATGATTTAGGAACTCTAACCGTCGATCCGGTTATGGTTGCCAAAGGTGGGGCAAGACTACTTTCAGAAGATGCAATCAAGACAGTCAAAGAAAAGTTGGTTCCATTAGCAGATATCCTGACTCCCAACATGCCGGAGGCCGAAGAACTTTCCGGCATTCATCTTGGAAATAAAGACGATGTAATTGCCGCCGCCAAACAACTTCAATATTTAGGGGCAAAGAATATTGTCTTAAAAGGTGGTCATTCTACTTCTTCTGATGAGGTCAATGATTTTGTCCTTTTGGAAAGTGGCGAGTCATTTTGGATGACTTCTCCAAGAATTGACACAATCAGAACCCATGGCACTGGCGATACTTTATCATCATGTATCACCGCAGAAATTGCCAAAGGAAAAGATATTGAAACTGCTATCAGGATTGGCAAACAATACGTCGAAGCAACCATCAAAGATGGCATTCAGGTTGGTCATGGTCATGGACCATTGAATCACTGGGCAAAAATTGATGAAAAAGAAGGCCAAAAAAGTGCCAATTAAATTTAATAAAAACATTTTAAGAACCTATTTTGTGGCTGGTACCCAAGATTTTGGCGAAAACGGGGCTGAAAAATTGGAAGCAGCTTTAAAACAAGCACTAGAATCCGGAATCACAGCCTACCAGTATCGAGAAAAAGGCTCTGGCAGCCTGAAAGGTTCAGAAAAAGTTAATTTAGGAAAAAAGCTTCACCAACTTTGTATGCAGTATAAAGTTCCATTCATAATTGACGATGACGTCGATTTGGCATTAGAAACCGCTGCCGACGGAATTCATGTCGGCCAAAAAGATGAAGGTATTCAATCCGTAGTCAATGATGTCAAAGATAAAATGTTTGTTGGTTATTCCTGTAATACTGGCGAGGAAATCAAAGAAGCCAATGAAACTACTGGCATAAGCTACTTAGGAATTGGTACGGTTTACCCAACCAATTCTAAAGCCGATGCTGGTAAAGCTCTAGGATTAAAGAAATTAACAGATTTAGTATCCCTTTCAAAATACCCGGTTGTTGCCATTGGTGGAATCACCGAACAAAACATCGTTGGAATCCCTGCCACCGGAGCTGTTGGCGTGGCCGCAATTTCAATGATCACCCAAAGTGATAATATCAACCGGACAATCAAAGTGATGAATCAGACTTTTGGCAGTAAAGAGAAATGAGGTTAAGAAATGAATAGAAACAGTGAAATCTATAAAATGGTTCTAACCGCAATTCTTTCTGCCATCGGGGTTGTCGGCGGAAGTGTGTTGGAATTTTCTGTTGGAGTGGCAAAAGTTGCTCCAATGCAACATCTAATTAACTTAATTACCGGAGTTTTAGTTGGTCCTTGGTGGGGAGTTACCCAAGCCTTTTTAACTTCACTGATTAGGAATTTTTTAGGAACTGGAACTGTTTTAGCTTTCCCGGGCAGCATGATTGGTGCTTTTTGCGTTGGCTGGTTATTCAATAAAACTAAAAACTTAATTATCGCCGCTTTTGGAGAATTAATTGGAACCGGCATAATTGGGGATATTGTGGCCTTTCCAATTGCAAAGTGGTTAATGGGAACCAGTGGAGCTTTATGGTTATTTGTACCCAGTTTCTTCTTGAGTGCGCTAGTTGGAGTGATTATGGGAGTTATTATCCTCGCAGCAATCTGGAAACCAATTATTGTTCCCCAAAGAAAAAAACTTGGAATATAGCGAAGTTTGGATATTCTAAGGTAATAAATCTAAAGTCGAAAAATGAGGGCGAGACTCTATTCGGTCAGCTAATAACAGTCCACCCTCATTTTTGTTTTACAATATAATTTCTAAAAGTCGTTAACAACTTCAACAGTATAATTTTTACTTCCAGAAAGCAGCTGAGAAACTGGACAGCGCTTTTCCGCTGATTTTGCCATTTCATTAGCTTCATCTAAAGAAACCCCTGGAATTGCAATTCGGGCATGAACCAGAAATTCCCAAGGGACTTTTCTTCTTAGAAACCCCACTTCTACGTGAACTTTGGCGGTATCTGCAAGATTTTTCTCTTTTTCGATTGCCTGCAAAGTTGCTTTTAAGCAGGTACTTAAGGATAATCCCAATAATTGCTCGGGATTAAAACCTTCATGATTATTCATGGGACTGCTGGTTTTAATTTCTTGGCCATTTTCAATATAAGCAGTGCCCTCCAATCCTTCGTCATTAACTGCGACTGTGTGATAAGAAATATCATTCCATCTTGGATCAACCATAATCTTTTCCTCCTTAAAAGATCATTTTGCTTTCATTATAATTTATTTTTGGTTGTTAAACCTTTAGTTGCTCTTTGCCGCCAAGTATAATGAAGTCAAAGGACGTGTTCGTTTGAAAACAATAATCTACGCCAACCCCACTACTCAAAGCTATAATCAGTCAATTTTGAATACTCTAATTCAAAATTTCGAGAAAAACAGACAAAATTATCAAGTCATCGACTTATATCGAGACAAATTTAACCCAGTTTTGTCAGCTGCCGACCGAATTATTTTTGATGATGGCAAAACTACTGATCAAAAGGTTAGAGATTACCAAGAAGTGATTAAAAACAGTACGGAACTTTATTTTATCTTTCCAATTTGGTGGTATGACATGCCAGCTATTTTAAAAGGGTTCATGGATAAGGTTCTGCTCAATCATTTTGCTTACCAAGAAAATACAACCGGACACTTAGTTGGTCTGCTACAAAATATTAACCAAGTAGATATCATTACGACATCAACTGCTACTCAAGAATTTATTGAAAAACATGGTAACTTTATCCGCGGAATCTTTATAGAAAATATCTTGCCAGATGTCGGTATTCCTGCCAGTCGATCTGAATGGATCCATTTTGGAAAAGTTAATCTGACAACAGATGATGTCCGCAAAAAGTTCTTAGCCGATCTACCAGACAGAATCTGAAACAAGTAGACTGTTTAATCCTTGAATTGCTTTATTGGCAAACTTTTTAATATTGTAAAATTTATAAATAAAAAATCCATAGGAAAATTCCTATGGATTTTTTTTACCTATAAGATTACTTCATACTGCTTGAGGTCAATCCCAAATTATCCCAGAATTGAGGCAAGGTGATGTACCAAGCAGCCTTATTAAAGTTCTTAACTCTGTTATTAACAGGAGTGTAATTCAGCGAGAATTCATCAGGGACATAAGCCGCCTGCTGATTCATATATTTCTGCCAAGCATAGAATTGCTTAATTCGATATGACTCGTTGAAGGCTTTACTGTTATTCATATTGTTCATCAATTGAGTATTCTTAGCGGAAACAAAGTGACCGGAGTTAAATGGTGCATCTTCACCATAAAGTTGAGTTGGGGTTGGTTCACTTGAAAGCGACCATGCAGCATCAAAAATATCAATCTTATTTTGCTTAGGTGCTTGCAAGGTTGAATAGAAACTGTTCATTTCCATTGGCTTGCCAGTGGTAAACTGAACGTTCAATCCAAGTTTGTGCCATTGCTGAAGCTCGTATTGATAAATTGCCTCGGAAACAGAAGAACCAGTCATAACACCATAGTAAATGGTTAACGGCTTACCATTTGGTTGAACGTACCATTTACCCTTCTTCTTATATCCCGCAGCCTTTAGTAAGGACTGAGCCTTGCTCATGTTGTAATTGTACCCAGGCTCTTTAGCATCATAATACTGCTTAAATACTGGTGGGATCAAAGTGTTGGCATGCCAAGCAACGCCATTTTCAAGTTTGTTGTATGTCTTAGTTAAATCAAGAGCATACATCATTGCTTGACGAAGATTTTTGTTGCCCATCTTAGCGTTCTTATCCATAACGTTTAAGCCGGTCTTTGTATCAAAATGACCAAGATTGAACCCAAAGTAACCATATGACAAAGCAGGCGTTCCAACCAAAGTGTATCCTTTAATGGCCTTCAAATTCTTGTACTGACTTGAAGGAGCGGTTTGCATGTTGAAGTCAAACTTCTTGGATTTGAATGCCGCCGTGGAGTTATTTGAAGAAACCACCTGAATTGTAATGTGCTTAATTTTTGGAGCAGGACCATAGTAATACTTATTTGGAACCCAACTAGTTGATTCACCAGTAACTTGGCTAGCCAATTTGTAAGGGCCAATGAATACTGGGTTCTTTCTAACCTCATCTGCAGAAGCGAGTTTAGCAATTGGAACATTCTTCAATTTTTCATAAGGAGCAACGGTTCCCCAAATAAATGAGTTTCCTGAATACTTCATGGCTGGTTTCATTGAACTAAAGTGGATCACAAGTTGATTTCCATTTTGTCCATGTGGATATGTAAATCCAGAAATTGTGCTGGCTTTTCCAGTATGGTAAGCAGCCATTCCTTTGATATCAGTGAAATCGGCAGAATACTGCTGAGAAGTAGTATTCTTATTGGCAATGATTTCATAAGGATACTCGATATCTCGAGCAGTTACCTTTGAACCGTCTGACCACTTTGCGTCACTGCGAAGAGTGATTGTATCAGTTTTAGCACTATTGTTAAGTCTTTGGTTGGCTAAACCGCCATCAGTGATCTTAAAGTTTTTATCATTATTAAATAACTGATCCTCACCACCTGGAGAATAAACATCTTGATCTTCAGCGTTATCCTGAAGAACCGCCAAAGAAATCCCCTTAAATGGTGCATCATTAATTTCAGCAACTTTTAAGGTACTGTTATTTCCGTTTGCCGGACCAGTTGCACTATATGTGGACTGCATTGAAGCCGGTTTTGCGGTTGGCCCATTACTACTCTTATTTCCACAAGCAGCCAAAGCCAAAGCAGAAACTGCGACTAACCCTGCGGCCAGCCATTTTCGTTTATTCATAAGCATAACCTCCTAAAAAGTTTGTTACCCAGTTAAAACGTTTTCGGCCTCGCCTCCTTTAAAGGAAAAATAATACTATTGTTTATTCTTGTCAGAAACTCGCTGACTAGAATCAGCCGTTCTTCTGATAACCTGACCAATATAACTAATCGATAAACATAGAACGATAATTTCTAAAGCTGCCGGGAACCATGTCCACCAATACTGAGTGATATTTTCGGGATCGTTGGCATTGGCGATCAAAGTTCCAAGAGATGGTGTTCCTAAGGGAAGTCCAAATCCCAAGAATGACAACCCGGTTTCAACCCCAATATTTTCAGCAAACGATAAAGTCGTATCAACAATTATCAAGGATGAAATATTTGGCATAATTGAGCCAAAGATAATTTTTAAATCTCTTGTTCCAATTGTTTTGGATGCCGCAACATAATCCTTTTGTGATTCAGCCAAGGCCCGAGATCTGATCAATCGTGAAGTCCCCATCCAATAGAACAAAGAAAGAATCAACGTCAACGTAACAGCGTTGTAATGAGGAATAATCGTAACGATAACAATTACAGTCATCAAGTAAGGAATAATCATAAAGAAATCATAAACACGCTGCATGGCCAAATCCACTAAACCACCGTAATAGCCTGAAATCAGCCCATAGGCAATACCAAATGAAGACGATATTATGGTCAAGCCAATGGCAATTCCAATTGAATTTCTTGAGCCAACAATTAGCTGTTGAGCAATTGAACGACCACCAGCGTCAGCTCCTAACCAGAAATTAGCGGAAAATGGCTGAGCATAATAATTCATGATGTTTGTCTGCATCATGTTTGGCACATTAATAAACATTGAAGCAATCATGACAAATAAAATAAAGACTGCGATTAAAATAAGTGAAATCAAAGCTGGTTTATTTGCCTTAAATTCATTCCACATTATCCTGGTTGCCGAAGGGGCAGCTTCTTCTTCAGACTGTTTTTCGAGTTTTTCAAGCTCTTCTTTTGAAATATTACTGCCAAATGAACTATTTGGTTTATCCATCAAAGCTACCTCCTATTCCACTCGAACTCGTGGATCAACAACGGCAAGAATTATGTCAGAGAGCAAAGTTCCCATTAAGTTCAAGAAGCCAAATATCAGAACCAGCACTGTGATAACCGTATAATCACGATAATTGATTGCATTCAAGAATAGTAATCCCATGCCAGGATATGAGAAAATCATTTCAGCAAAGATTTGTCCATCCAAAACTCCGGTAATGGAATATCCGGCAAAAGCTGCAATCGGCAACAGAGAATTTCTAAAGATATGGTGCCGGTATATTTCTTTCATCGGCACACCTTTTGCTCTAGCTGTTTTAACATAATCAGAATGCTTGGCATCAATAACTTCTGAGCGAAGATACTGAACAATATTTACGGTACTGAACAAAGCAACTAGCATTCCTGGCAACGCAATATGATAGAAGCGCGAGAATACCGATGGCCAAAACCCATTTGCCGTCGGCGAAATTGATCCGCTTGTCGGAAATAGATTAAGTCCATAAGCAAATATCCAAATCCCAATAACCAAAACAACAAAGAGTGGAATCGCCATTGTGATATAGGTATAAGCTCTAATAATATGATCCGGTAATTTATTTTCATGACGGCCGGCGTAAATCCCAAGTGGCAAGCCAATAACGTACATCATAATAACGATAAAAATCCCTAGCCAAAGAGTATTGGCACCACGTTGCATCAACAAAGTGGTAACCGGCTCTTGATACTCGTAGCTGGTACCCAAATCGCCATGGAACAAATGAACAACCCAGTTCCAATATTGTTGGTACCAAGGATCATAAAGACCATTTACCTGCATTAAATGGTGAATTTGTGCTGGATTAGATCTTGGGTTAATTGATCCAGTGAAAGGATCTCCAGGCATTGCCTTAGCAAGAATAAAAACAATCAGGCTGAGAATAATTAACTCTGGAATCATAATCAAAATTCTTCGAAAAATTGTTTTCCACATTAATTTTTCACCGCCCCTTCATTGTTGCTGTCCTGATGAGCTAACTCCGGCGGTAAGGCAACAAAGTGCGTATCTGAAACCTGTACCAACGGAAAAGCCATTCCATTTTGATCATAATATTTTGACTGTTCAGTTTGATATTCATGTTCAATCTTTAATCGTTCAGCTTTATGCTTATCCCGATTTTCAACGTCAATTTGAGGAATTGCCGCTAACAGCCGGCGGGTATAAATATGTTGAGGATGATTAAAAATATCATCTCTAGTGCCTGATTCAACGATTCTTCCTCGATGCAGGATTGCAATTTTGTTTGCCATATGCCTGACAACACCAAGATCATGAGAAATAAACAAATATGAAATATCAAACTCTCGTTGAATTTTTTTCATAAAGTTCAAAACTTGCGCTTGAACAGAAAGGTCCAAGGCCGAAACTGGTTCGTCGGCAATAATCAACTTTGGATTAGTGGCAACTGCTCTGGCAACTCCAATTCTTTGTCTTTGGCCACCTGAAAATCGTCTGGGATACTTATATAACGCATCCGGGCCAAGGCCAACGATGTCCAAAAGTTGTAAAACTCTTATTTTTTCCTGGTCTTTATTAAGCTTCTCAAAATTTCTTAATGGTTCAGCAATAATGTCTTCAATTCGTTTTCTAGGATTAAGACTGGATAATGAATCCTGAAAAATCATCTGAATGGCTCGGACCATTTCAGCCTTGTTTCGCCGCGACTTTTTGGTTAGCTTTTTCCCTTCCAAAAAAACTGATCCCGCGGTGGGCTTTTCCAAACCAATTATTGCTTTAGCAGTGGTTGATTTTCCTGAGCCTGATTCTCCAACCAGACCTAAAGTTTCACCCTGCTCAATCGAAAAGTTTACCCCATCGACGGCAAGGACATTGTCTTTAACTCGGTTAAAAAATCCCCCACGAATTGGAAAATGCACCTCAAGATCTTTAACTTCTAGTAGGCTCATGCCTTAGCGCCCTCTTTCTCAGCAGGAAAATCAAAAACTTTATAGCAAGTGCATCTAACAAAATGGCCTGGTTCCAATTCGTGCATCACTGGATTTTCTTCGTGAGCAGAAGCTGGCACCCAAGGAATCCGCGGCGCGAATCGATCACCATGAGTCGGCATTTTTTGAAGCGAAGGGACTGTTCCATTAATAACATATAAGTCATCATTTTCACTATTTCGTTGTGGCATTGATCTAAGCAACGAGCGAGTATAAGGATGTTTGGGATTATGGAAAACTTTAAGGGCAGATCCCAGTTCAACAATCTGGCCAGCATACATAACCGCCACACGATCGGCAGTTTCAGCCACAACCCCCAAATCGTGAGTAATCAAAATAATTGCTTCATGGTTTTCATTTTGAATATCTTTTAAAACATCCAAAATCTGGGCTTGAATCGTAACATCCAAGGCAGTGGTTGGTTCATCGGCGATCAATAAATCAGGTTTGCAGGCAATTGCGATTGCAATAATAATCCGCTGCCTCATCCCACCGGAAAGTTCGTGAGGAAATTCGTGAGCAATTCTTTCTGGTTTTTCAATCCCAACTTGGTTTAATAGCTCCATAACTCGGGCATGGCGCTGCTTTTCATCCATTTTGGTGTGGTAGACCATAACTTCTTGAATCTGGTCCTCAACTCGTTTTAACGGGTTTAAAGCGGACAAAGGATCTTGGAAAATCATCCCGATTTTTTGTCCCCGATATTTATTCATTTCATCGTCAGTCAAAGACAAAAGATCGGTACCTTCAAAGTTTATCTTTCCGGAAACTTTGGTTTCATTCGGGTCATGAAGGCCCATGATACTGGTTGCCAAAGTACTCTTGCCGCAGCCAGATTCGCCAACAATCGCTAGAGTCTCATTTTTATACAAATCAAGGGAAACATCGGAAACCGCGTCATAATATTTCCCATCAATATTAAACGCCGTAGAAACGTCCTGAATCTCAAGAAGCTTATCACCGGGCTGATTATTCATCAAAATACCTCCCCAAACCTAATTAGAAAAAAATTAGAGTCCTCACATAATTGGTGTCTAGTTTAATTTTCTTTTTGCAATTTTTCAAGGTAATTGTTGGTTTCCGCTTATAAAATTTAATAAATTGAGGAAATGGTGAATAAAAACAGATTAGAGCGGGATTGGGACAGTTTAGGCTCCGTAAGCTAAGTTGCAAACGGATAAAGATCCAAATGCAGGATCTTTATCCGTTTGTGGCTTAGCTCTAGGAGGCTGGTCCCAATCCCGCATTTCAGCTATATAAAATTAAAAATAATAAAATTCATGAATTATCCCAAGGCCCAAAAAAGACTGAAAATTTCCGAAGAAAATTAACAATTTGCTTTGATGAAAATTTTCTAAAACCTTCTACTGTTTTTTGGTGGTTACTGACCGAGTGCGCAACAAAAGGAATTACGCAAATAAGGGCTACTACTATAATTTTGACATAGCTAAAACGTGATAAAAAGGGCAACCCTCCTAGACGTAAGCACAATAAAAGAGATTAGCCAAATAAAGGCAGCAACTATGATTTTTACATAGCCGAAACGTGTGAAAAAGACCAGCTTCCTATGGCTAAGTGAAAAAATATCCTCAATCCCAAAATAAGGATTGAGGATATTTTTACCACTTAGTCTACGAAAGCTAAACGGCCTTTTTCACACTCTGACTACTTTGGACTAGCCTGGGTCAATTCCAGATTACTCCAGAAGTCCTCAGCATCTGAGGCTGCTTGACTATAGTTCTTAACTCGGTGGTTAACCGGAGTTACGTTCAAAGAGAAGTTCTCAGGAGTGTAGGCAGCTTGATCATTCATATACTTCTGCCATTTCTTAAATTGTTGTTGACGATAGTTTAAGTTCCAAGCTTTATTGCTGTTCAAACTATTCAATAAGCTTGTATTTTCACTAGTTACAAAGTGCCCCATATTAAATGCAGCATCAACACCATAAAGTGATGTTGGCGTTGGTTCATGGAACAATGACCAGCCAGTTTCGTATACATCAATTTGATTTTGCTTTGCTTTTCCTGTGATATTGAAGAATCGATTGGTATCCATTGGCCGACCAGTAGCAAACTGGACATTCAAACCAATTTTATGCCATTGTTGCAAGTAGTATTGATATCTTGCATTAACAGTGGATCCGCCATCAGCAACCCCAAAGTATATTACCAATGGCTTGCCATTTGGCTGAACTCGCCACTTGCCCTTCTTCTTGTATCCTGCTTGATCAAGAAGTTGGTTAGCTTTGTTGATATCATATGGAAAACCAGGGTTCTTTGAATCCCAATAACCTTTATATGCCGGTGGAATCAAAGTATTTGCTCGCCAAGAAACACCATTACCAAGTTTCTTAAAGATAGAATCCAAATCCAAAGCATACATCATAGCCTGACGCAGGTTCTTATTGCCCATCTTGGTGTTCTTGTACATAACGTTTTTATTATTCTTGGCATCCCAATAACCTAAATTAAAACCAAAGTAGTTATAGTAAAATGCCGGCGAGCCAACCAAACTAACATTCTTCAAGCTCTTAACTTTCGTCATTTGAGAACTTGGAGTATTGTAGGCAAAATCATATTTACTAGATTGTAGACCAGCTACAACCGTGTTAGTTGAGACAACTTGAATTGTAATATGTTGAATATGTGGCTTAGGACCATAGTAATATTTGTTTGGAACCCATGTAGTTGATTCACCATGGACAATCTTTGTAAGCTTATATGGGCCAGCAAAAATTGGGGTGTTTCTTACAGCGCTAGCTGATCCCAACTTAGAAATTTTGACATTCTTGATCTGTTCATATGGATCAATATTATTCCACATGAAGTCATTACCATCATATTGCATAGCTGGAACAATTCTACTGAAATGAATTACCAAGGTTTTACCTTGAGGACCATTTGGAAACTGTATTCCAGAAATTGTCTTTGCTTTGCCATTATGAAAGGCATCCATCCCATCAATGGTATTCATATCAGCCGAATACTGGGAAGAAGTAGAATCTGGGCTGCCGATAACCTCATAAGGATACTCGGCATCTTTAGCAGTTACCTGAGCACCGTTTGACCAACGAGCATTTTTTCTGATAGTAATTGTCGCGGTCTTAGCACTTTTGTTCAGTTTCAAATTTGCTAAGCCACCATTGATGATCTTGTAATTACTATCATACTTGAATAGATCAACCATTCCAGGTGAAAATACATCAGTATCTTCAACTTCATCTTGAAGTTCTGGCAAAGACATCCCTTGAAATGGCGCGTTATTGGCTTCAGCAATTTGCAAAGTGCTATTATTACCCGCTTTGGTTGCCGGAGCGCTTGCACTGTAACTGATAGGCATCTTAATTCCTTGCGGTGCAGTTGAATTACTACTATTAGAACAGGCTGCTAACCCAATTGAAGCAGCAACTGTAACTCCAATTGCGGCTATTTTTTTCCAATGAACCATAGAATCACCCCATAGCTTCCCATAAATATTTAAGAAAATGCACTTAAATGTATTTTCTTACACACAGATAGTAAGTACCTGCATGTTTATGAAATTAGAATACCACTATTTCTTTAATTATTAAAATTAAATTTGAAAATAATTAGAAATGTTCAAAGTAAAAAGCGAACCTAATGTTCGCTTTTTACTCCAAATACATCTCCTGCAGCCTTTTCTTAAGCTGCTTTGAAACACTTAAAACCGAATCAAGGTATTCATCGACGGAACCAAACTTGGTTAGAATTTCATCAAATGCTGATTGTAAAAATGTTTTATCAACTCCACCCACTATCTTCATTGAATCGATCAAATTTTTGGGAGCATTATTTTGGATCATTTTTGCTATAGTCTTTTCACGCACTTCTTTTAAATAATAATTTGAATTTAAATAATCCTGGTAAATAGTTTCCATATCAAATCCCAAAGCATATAAGATTAAAGCGGTTCCAACTCCCGTCCGGTCCTTACCCGATGTACAATGCCATAAGACTGCCTTTTTTTTATTATTATTTAGTAAAACCTGGAACAGTTTTCGATAAGTCTTTTGAGCCTGGGCCTTGGAAATGTATGTCCGGTAATGCATTCGATTTTGCGGTGCATCCATTGGCTGAACAAAGCCACTTGAAACATTAACTGGTGAACTGATATATTTGACTCCGGGTATTTTGGGATCAGGTGATTTTTGGATTTCTTCGGGACGGCGAAGATCAAAGTCAACTCCAAGATTGTATTCATTTACAAGAACTTGGATATCTGAATCAGTCAGCTTGGAAAGCCTTGATGAACGAATTAACAAGTGTTTTTTTATCTTCTTACCTTGTTTGTTTTGATATCCACCAAGATCGCGGACATTGATTGCCCCAGTTAATTTGATGAGATGATATTTTATTTTATCTTCTCGTTGGTGATTTTCTTTAACCATAATCCACTCCTACTCAAAAATTTAATTAATCTCAATAGATTTAGCCTACACCCAGGCATATTTTTAAACAATATCAACAATTTTTTGAACAAAAATTTGTGTATAATGTGATTATGAATACAAATGAACATTCCGTTTGAGGGGGAATCAGAATTGTTCTCGAATTTTAAAAAGAAATTTATTGAAATTTATAACCACCCGATGTTTGACGGTGGAAATAAAAAAAAGAAGAAATATACGATAAAGCCGTTTATTCGAATTGGCGCATTATTCCTACTTTTTGCTGGCATCTTTTTGGTCCTAATGAATGAGCCTGGAACCCTTGGGTCTCTAATTGGTACCTTCATAGCTCTGATTGGTATGTGGATTGTTTTTACCAGGTGGAATTACGAAGGCGAAGATTCAGATGACGATAATAAAGATAATAAGTGATTAATAGGAGCAGTTTATGTTTAATATGTTTGGATCGCTATACACCGCAACCCAGTTCATTGGAGGGATTGCTTTTACTGCTACAGTTGTTTACGCAATTGGAGCAGTTCGGGCCAGAAAATTAGAGCCGAAAAAAGTGAAATCTTATTCCCTTTATTCAGTCCTCAACCTAATTTTGGCCTTAATTCTTTTTGTAGTAGGAATTAACACCTCCCAAGGCAAAGCTCAATTTCAAAAAACACAAAATGAACTTCAGATTCAAAAACAAGGCAAAAAATATTTTCAGGCCGAAGATAAAAAGAATAATACTTTAAAGGGAAATTTAAATACTTTACATGAAGCAGTTTTTTCGTCAATCGAAATTTATAATGGTTTAGCTTCAGGGTATAAAGTGGCAGTTTCGGGGCAATTTAATAAACCGGTTCAAATCATTATTTCTGATAACAAAGATTTAACCCCGCAAATGAAAATCACCACTCAATTTATAATTGCTGGAATTCAAAAAGTTGACTACCAAAAATTTTCCCGTTATGATATCACCTACCGTTCCAACTTATATGGAATTGGCCACCGACTTAAGAAAAGTCGGAATGTTTTAAAGTATCAATTTAAAACCCAAACAATTCAAAAAATCAGTAACCCAAGAAAAGTTGATCTTCAAAAAGTTGCTGATTATTACTGGGTTGGCAAGTAATTTTATACCTAATAACAAAGCCGACATGTTCAATAGTCAATATTAGATTATAATGAAGTTAAAGAAATTTTTTATAATAATGATGAGGTGGAACCAATGGCAGAAGAACAACAATTTTATGATATGACTCAAAAAGGCCTGGACAACCTTAAGGTTCAACTAAAAGATCTAGTTGAAAATCAACGACCAAAGATTATTAAACGAGTCGCTGATGCTCGAGCATTAGGTGACTTATCTGAAAACACTGAGTATAGTGCTGCAAAAGAAGAACAAGCCCTCCTAGAAAACAAAATCAGGACAATCCAAACCCAAATTCAATATTCTCGAGTAATTAATACTGGCGCGGAAGCTGATAGTAATACTATTTCTTTGGGCAAAAAAGTTACCCTTAAATTTGAGGATGACGATGATGTTGTTACCTATCAATTAGTTGGATCAACTGAAGAGGATTTGGAAAAAGGTCGTTTAGATATTGCTTCAGCTATGGGAAAAGCAATCAGTGGTCATAAAAAAGGCCAAACCGTAACCGTCGAAGCTCCTGGTGGTAGTTATAAAGTTACCATTCAAAAAGTAGAAGCTAACGAAAATTCATAAAGTGAACATAAATACACAAAAAAGGATTGGCCTGCGTTTTAGGCTAATCCTTTTTGTGCACCTTTAGGAACTTTTTGTTTTAAACAACCATAACCTTATATGGGGATTCTCGAACAACGTAAGAAGTTGTTGAGCCAATCAAAAGTTTACCTAAAGCATCCTTACCAGTTTTACCAATAACAATTAAATCGATATTGTTAGCCTTTGGATATGCTTCAGCAATAATGTCCTTTGGATTGCCAATCTTCAATTCACTGTTGTAATCGACACCAGCATCTTTTACCTTTGCGACTGCGTCATCCAAAATATGTTGACTGAATTTTTCCTGATCTTCTAGTAGATCATTCGGCATTATTGGTGATGTTCCACTGCCATAATAAAGAGTGGTTGTATTGATAATTGAAAGCAAAAAGAGTTTTGATTTGTCATCCTTCGCAATTTCAATTGCTGAATCTAAAGCTCTCTTTGAATTAGCACTTCCATCAAGTGGAACTAAAATATTCTTGAACATATCTATCCATCTCCTTTGGTTAGAATCCGTTCATAAGAAATAATTCACCTAGGAATTGTCCCACCTTTATTATAATGAATTATTTCACAAATTGTTACTTTTTTATCCATCTTAATGTGGTTAAACCTTTTTACCACGGGAATTGAACAATCATAAAGACTACACTATTCTTTTCACATATTTCCATACTACGTGGAATCCGACTGCCGAACCAAAAGAAATTATCCAAGTCCCTAAATAGCAAATCACCACTGCTAAAGAAAGTGGCAAGAATTTTACCCAAGGCCAAATGGTCAAAATAATCATCTCTAGCCAAAAAACATGGCTCAAAAAAGCCCGATAAGCGTAGTTGGCCAAAAAATGAAAAATAGGTAGATTAAAAGAGTGGGATTTAATTGATCTAAAAGCATACGTGGAAATTAAACTGATAATTACTAGACAGTAAAAGACCATTGAAGGCTTATAATACGTTGCATTATAAAGATTTACCGGAAAACCAAAAGAGAATAATTCATGATTAGTCCAGCCAAATATCAAAACCATGGCAATTAATAATTGCCACCACCGTCTTTGAGAGAAAGCAGCAAATTTCTCTTTAAACTGCCACATCATAATTCCGTAAACCCCAAATATAAAAAAGCTAGGCATAACTCGATCCAACAAATACCATTGGTGCATGTGAGGCCCGTGAAAGACTTCGATATCATAAAATAAAATCCAAGCAAAAAATAGCACCGTAAAAAAAGCGCTAAGAAACCATGCTCGTTTCGCTGAGTTTCCAACCCAATTAACAATCCACCAAAATATTGGAATTAAAACGATAAATTGCAA